>VFKO01000583.1 GCA_009885515.1 Rhodobiaceae bacterium
ACCTCGGCCAAAGTCGCATAGAGATCAACGCTGGTCGTCAGCGCCTCAATCTCGCGCGGCGCCTGTCCGGGCCACGCCACCAGCAGCGGGATGTGCCCCAGCGTGTCATAG
Organism: Rhodobiaceae bacterium; assembly: GCA_009885515.1. Classification (GTDB taxonomy): domain Bacteria; phylum Pseudomonadota; class Alphaproteobacteria; order Micropepsales; family Micropepsaceae; genus SZUA-430. Next base: position 112 of record VFKO01000583.1, read on the forward strand.
ATCGGCACGGCGGGCTTGCCCCAGCAATCCTTTTCGCCCAGATAGTGCCCGTGATCGGTACACACGATCACCGCCGTATCCTCCCACAAGTTCTTTGCGTCAATCTCGTCGAGCACCCGGCCAAACCAGGCGTCGATCATCGTCAGCTTGCCGCCATACTGCGCCCGGACTTGAGCGCCCTGACGCTCGCTCAGCACGCCCTTGGCAACCGCGCCCCGCATATAAGGCGGCCAGATCAGATGCGGCCCCTCCCAGTCCTTATCGTACATCGAGGCATAAGGCTCGGGCGTGTCGAACGGCTCATGCGGATCGAACTCGTCGACGAACAGCATAAAGCGCTTGTGATACCCGGCATTCTCAGTGATCCATTTCGCGGTCGCCGCCATTGTGCGGGGCCCCGGAAAATCCGCCTCACCGCGAAACCAGCCGCGCGCATTGTCATAGGGCATGTGCCCCCGCCCAAAGCGCGGGGCGCCTGCCCAACTGGGATCGGGCCGCGTCTTCCAGGCGTCGCCCTCGTGTCCCCGCTGATAATCCCAACCGGCAAAATCCGAATGGTAATTCTCGCCACCCGTTTCAAAGAGATGCGGATGGTCCGAAATCAACTGTGTCACCACCCCGGCTTTGCGCAGCGGATAGGTGATGGCGTCCTCCCAGATCTCGACCGATCCCCAGGGCCGCCACAAAAAATCCAGCGCCCCGCACAGCATATCGTGGCGTGCCGGCATGCATGGCAGCGAGCCCACAACATGACGATTGAACTTCAATGCCCGCTTGGCAAACCGGTCGAGATTGGGTGTCGCGAACTCACGCCCCCCATAGGCGCCCAGCATGTGCCGGTTCAAACTGTCCAGCAAAATGACGATGACATTTGCTGGAACACTCACCGACAATCGCCCACGAATTCACCTTCAGCCAGGGACCGCGCTGATCCCGGCCAGGCGCAAGCGTTCCGTATCGCACTCACCGTGCTTGGCAAGATCGACGATCTTGCGTGCGACTTCGGCGCGAACTTTTTCCGATAGTG
>VFKO01000332.1 GCA_009885515.1 Rhodobiaceae bacterium
ATCTCCGCCCTCATCAAGACCGTGCGCATAGAGCAGGCCCTTGTTCAGGTGACCGATGGTGGTCGCAGAAATGTCTTCCTCGATGATTTTCTGGAAGTCAGGCGCCTCCGCGTCGCACAAGGCACGCCCACGTGCCTCGATGACGCCCGTAATCGTAAGCGAGTTCCACAAGGTTTCGCCCATGCCGTGATTGAGCAGAAAAGTTTGTTGCTGCGCATTGGGATAGGCGCCGCGCTTCAGCAGGCGCGTGGTCGCATTGATCAATGGAAATCCACGAGCCTCAACTTGCGCCTGCCAGGCCTTGACGGCCGGCCAGCGATAACGCGTTCGTGGTGAAATATACGTACCCGACGCATCAAAGCCGCCATGAAGGCGATAGCCCGCTTCGACCTGTGGTTTGGCATAGTCACTTTCCGCAAGAATTTCTTCGCGAGTGTAAACGAGGCGCGCCATCACAGGCTCCTGAGTTGTTGATATCTGATAATTTGTCAGTTTATGTCCGCTGTCAACTGATGCTTCACGTCACTCATTTTGATCCGTATACAGACTATTACTTACGAGGCGTCAGCGCCCGAACTATGAATTGAGTCAAAGCCTTGACGAGGGACGCGCGCGAACGCCCGCGCTCGAATGAAAAGCTGGAGGCCTGGTGGATGGCACCCACAATCGCCTGCCCGATGATCACAAAGTCGAAATCCCTGGCGACCAGGCCCTGCTTGGCCTGCGTTTTAAGCAGCTCACCCCATTTTTCACCCCAGCGCTGCAAGAGCGTCCCGCCGCCCAGCTTGTCTGCCGGTACGACCGTTTCCGCGTTCATCGCTGTCATCAAAACGCCCGGGTGGTTTTCGGCGTAGTCATAGATGGACACCAGCACCGCTTCGACCATTTCCGGCAGAGATTTGGCGCTTGCCGCACGGTCGATGATAGCGGCATCGATCTCGACCTGCGCCTGCTCGATGAACGCCACGAAGCAATCCTGCTTGTCCTTGAAATGCAGATAAAAGGTCCCGTGCCCCAGACCCGCCGCCTTCGTGATGTCTTGCGGCCGGGTTGCATGATAGCCGCGCTCGACGAACATCTTCCGCGCCACTTCCAGCAATCGGCGGCGGCTTTCCTGGCGCCGCTTGGTGCCGCGCGCCGCAGGATTGCTGGCTTCGGTAAAGGATTGACTCATGTGCAATGCATGGGTGAGCCCGGCCTATGTGTCAACTCTGACGGAAAATGCCAACAATGTGAGGCCACCCCACTTGCCTCTCAGGGGGCAACGGGTCAATCTGCAGGAAATCTGGAGGTTTCTCATGAAATTCGCGCATACACTTGGTTGGCTCACTGTGGTCGCATCCTTCACAGGCGTGCTTGTCACACCTGCAGTTTCAGCACCGAG
>VFKO01000476.1 GCA_009885515.1 Rhodobiaceae bacterium
AAAGGCACACCAAAGCAGTTCGCGCGCAAAGACCTCGAGCGTCCCGTCACGCGCGAATTCTGTCCCGAGTGCGGCACCCACGTCGTCACCCGCGCACCGGGATTTCCGGCCGTGATCTTGAAAGTGGGGACGCTCGACGATCCCAAGCAATTCAGCGGGCCGAAACTCGCGATCTACACTTGCGACAAGCAGCCGTTCCACACAATCCCGCCGGGCGTGGCGACATTCGAGCGGCTGCCGGGGTAGCTCCTGCGAAGCAATGATGGTATTATGGGGACAGCTTACTCATTCCCTTTCCGGGCTCACTTCGGCCTTGCGTGCAGGTCGTCTTTCAGGCGTTCGATCTGGTGCATACGCTCGTGCAGGATCGTCACGATGCCGATTTTGCCGTCGCTGAGGAGTTTCCAATAGATGACGTGCTTCTGGTAGCGGCAGAAATAGCCGTCGACGCCGAACTCGGCGGGGATCGCTCGCCACGGAAATTCGCGCGCGGCGATCGCCTTGAACTTGTCGAAGAGGCCGCGGATGTAGGTGTCGGCTTGCGCGTCGCCCCAGTTGTGGCTTGTATAGGCATAGATTTCGTCCAGCCGGTGCCCCGCACCGTCCTGGATACGGAAATTGGTCATTTACGCTTGCGCGCGTTTCGCTTGATCACCGCATCGGCATCCAGCGGCCGATAGGCGCTGTCGGGTGCGGCAAACGCCCGCCTCAGTTCAGCTTTCAGCCGCGTGAATGCCTCGGCATCGCCGCGCTCCTTGTCGCGGCGGATCAGGTCGCGCACATATTCGCTGACGTTCTCGTAGGCGCCGTCTTCGCCCACGTTCGTCGCCACATGCTCGCCCAATGTACCGCCAACGCGCACGTTCAACGTCATGATTTTCGACATCTGGGCCTCCGGGTTGTCCAGATGTTATGGAATATTGTGGACAAGTCAAGTGTCAACCACTGGAATGCGGTGCCGTGTTATCATGCCCCGCTCAGTTTGAATTTCGCCTGATTGGCAGGCGGCGCTTTCAAAGCCACAAGTGCCCCCGCCAATCACTTGAGCTCAAGTTGGGCCGCAACGGCCTCGATGCGCGCGCGCGCTTTTGGGTCGTCGGCAAATAGTTGTCCCGCGCGTTCAAGCGCCGCGCGGGCAGCAGCAGGGTCGCCCAGAACGTTCCGCGACCGCGCCAGCATTAGCCAGCCCTCAAGGTCATTGGGATTGGTGCGCAATCGTTTCTCAAGCCTCGCCACCATGTCCTGAATTTGTTTGATTTGCCCTGTCGTTACACTCTGCGAAGCCGCCGCCACATCGCTGGACGTTACTCCGGGAATTTCCGCGAGTGGATCGAGCTCGAGCTTGACGGCCAACTCGATCGCCCGCTGGCGCAGCGCTTGCATCCACGCCGCATCGGCCTGACCTTCGCGAATAATCTTCACCCATGCGGCAAGCGCTTGCCTGGACTTGCCGCGCTGTTCCAATGCAAGGCCGAGGAAAAATCCCGCGCGTGGCTCATCACGCTTAATGGCAAGTGCCCGCTCAAAGATCGCCTCGGCTTGCGCCGTCACCACGCCATCGGCCGCACGCACCAGCGCCTCACCATACTGTGCCAGAACGTCAGCGTTTTTTCCGTCGAGAGCGACGGCGCGCTCATAGGCTTTCACAGCATCCGC
>VFKO01000099.1 GCA_009885515.1 Rhodobiaceae bacterium
CCAGGGTGACATAGTCGCCGGCGTTTGGCGCGTCGGAGACGTGACCCATAATGTGCCAGGTTTGGCGAAAGATCTTCTGGCGCTCCAGCTCGAAGAACTGGGGGTCGCTGTAGATCCAGGCGGGGAGGCTGGTGGCGGTCAAATTCAGGGCCTGCGCGACAGTTGCTTCACGGCTTCGTTGATCAAGAACATGGTGTCGGTGGCGATGACGCTGGCTACGCCCCGTGTGCCGGGCGGCGAAACATAAGGGCGCAGCGAACCCACGCTCATGAGGCGGTTGGGAGCGGCAGTGCGGGCGCCGACGATCACCGTGCACTTGCCGGTATAATTTGTGCCTTCACAGACTTGCCATTCGCCGAAGCCAGAGACGGTCACGCTGCCGGCTTGGGCCGGCCAGCCCAGCGCCGTTACATTCGGGGTTGCGCTTGTGACGACGCGCGCGACGCCAGCGAAACTGGCATTGGCGAAAAGTGTCGCCACTGAGGGCCCGCTTGCAGGGGCCTGAACGATCAAGCCCGATTGCGGTGTGTAGGAGTTGAGGATGGTGTCAAACTCGGCTTTGGATTCTTCGAATTTTTCCACTTCCGTCATGCAGCCCACATCATGCAAGCGGCCCGGGATTGCGTGAACTTCTTCGTGTATCTTAAAGCGCGTGCCGGTGCCGGTGGTGCCTTTGCTTGTAAACGCGATCGTCACATAATGAACTTTGCGGCCGTCTTTTTCGCGGTTGCCGATATCTTCGACGACAACGTCCTCTCCGCCCTGCGCCTTGTATACTGCCTGCCAAAACTCCTTCGTCATTTCCGCTGTGACGCCGTCGTCGACTTCCGTCTGCGTCTTGGATTTTGTCAGGGGCGTTTCGCTGATGATGAACAAGCAAATACCAAACAGACCAGTGGCACTCGACTTGACCATCACCAGACCAAGCCTTTGATCGGTGTCGGGCTTGGCGGTTCTCCAGCCTTCGGGGACGGCAACGGTGAAGCGGCCTTGCGGGTCGGTGTAGCTGGTGGCGGCCTGGGCGGCGGAGGCGGTGAGTGCCACCAACGATAAAACGGATGCGATGACGAACCGGAACATCAAGCAGACCTTTCGTTCAAGTGGTAATGCGATGGCAAGCGGTAATACGCCGGAGGAATGACTAGCATGGCGTCGCGTCCAGTAGGCCAGGATTCGCCACACGCGGCTGTTGAAAATTTGGTGTGGGTTCAATCGAAAGGTGCCGGTTTTTGCGGTGCCCGCCCTTGTGCGGCACAGGCAAAAGCGCCATGAACTAAGCCCATGATCACCGGACCCACCTCGCACAGTTTTGTATCTCAACGCTTGCGGCTGCGTTATGCCGACTGGGGCAACGCCAGCGCGCCACCGCTGATTCTTTTGCATGGCGGGCGCGATCATTCACGCAGTTGGGATTGGGCGGCGCAGGAACTCTTCCGCGATTGGCACGTGATTGCGCCTGACCTGCGGGGGCATGGCGATAGCGACTGGTCGCCGTCGGGCGACTATGGAATGCTGGCGACACTCTATGATCTGGCGCAACTGATCCATCAGCTCGGGCTGGCACCGGTGACGATTGTTGCGCATTCCTATGGCGGAAACATTGCGCTGCGCTATGCCGGTGTTTATCCGGCGAACGTGCGCAAGCTGGTAGCCATCGAAGGGCTGGGACCTTCTCCCAAAATGCTGAGCGAGCGGATGGCCAAGCCGATTACCGGCCGTTTGAAGGATTGGATTGAAAGCAAGCGGGCAGTGGCCGGACGGACGCCGCGGCGCTATGCCAATCTGGAAGATGCCTACAAGCGCATGAAAGAAGAGAACAATCACCTGTCGGACGAGCAGGCGCGGCATCTGACCATCCATGGCATCAGCCAGAACGAGGATGGCAGCTATAGCTGGAAGTTCGACCCCTATATGCGGGTGTTTCCGCCTTACGATCTGGCGCAGTCCGATGCCGAAGCTTTGTGGGCCGCCATCACCTGTCCGACGCTTTTGATGTATGGCGAGGACAGCTGGGCTTCGAACCCCGAGAAGGACGGGCGCGCCAAGCACTTCAACACCGCGCGCGTGATCTCGTTCAAAGGCGCCGGGCACTGGGTGCATCACGATCAGTTCGAAACATTCATGGCCGAGTTACGCGGGTTTTTGTGAGTGGTTTCACCGTAAGACGTATTTCACGCGAAGCCGCAGAGAACGCCCCTCACCCTTTTTTTTGCGAAGAGCAAAAACGGGTGAGGGGTCTGCCGCCTCGCCAAAATGAACCGCACCTGACAGATCCGTTCAGAGTGAATTCAGCGCCCGGCCGTCATACATGGCGCGTCGCTGGTTCTGCGGCATCAACAAGGGAATATGAAAATGAAGATGAAATTAGCCTCCATCGCAGCGCTTGGCGCGCTGGCGATCGCAGCACCTGCAATCGCCGACAACATTTCCCTGGGAATTCCGGGCTATGGCGGCTCCGGTTGTCCCGGTGGCAGTGTTTCAACCGTACTCAGCCCCGACCAAAGATCTCTGAGCTTGCTGTTTGACGAATACCAGGTTTCCGCCGGCGGCTCGACGGGAAGATCTTTCGATCGCAAGAGTTGCAATGTGGCCATCCCCGTTCATGTGCCCCAGGGCATGAGTGTGGCCGTCCTTGCGGTCGACTACCGTGGTTACAATCATTTGCCCAGCCGGGCGATGTCGCAGTTCAACGTCGAGTATTTCTTCGCCGGCGGCCGCGGACCTTCCTATCGCAGAAGCTTCTACGGTCAACTGGATTCCGATTACACCATTACAAACGAACTTGTGGCGCATTCTCTGGTCTGGTCGGCATGCGGCGCAGACGTCAATTTGCGGACGAACTCAAGCATCCGCCTGAGCACCGTCAACAATGCCGAGGCGTCTGCATCGGTGGACTCAGAAGATATCAACGCAGCCATCGTCTACCATCTGCAATGGCGCACTTGCCGCTAATCCCTGCAACAATCCCTGCAACAAGCCAGCCGGCCTTCGCCGCGCTCTAACGGAGTTTTTCACATGCGATCGCCGGCTGTCTTTGTTGCACTCATGCTGTTGCTTGTCACGGATGCCAGTGCCAAAAATAACAAGCGTCTGAATGTGTCCCCGAACGCGTGTCAGAGTGGAAGCTACTCCGCTGTCAACGTGTCGGAAGGGGGCACCCTCAGCATTCTCTTCGACAATTTTTCCATCAGCGTGCCACCCGGCGCGGACAGGGGCGTCGAAAGACGCTTCTGCAACCTCCAGGTTTTATTGAATTTGCCGCAAGGCTATTCGCTGGGCGTATACGAAGTCGATTATCGTGGCTTCGCCCGCCTGTCGCAAAAACAGCAAGCCGAGTTGAATGTTGATTACACCGTCGGCCGCAAAAACAAGGGTCGTGGTTTTCGCCGCCGCCTTCGTGGCGCTTACGAAGGAGAGTTCGTGTTCAGCGAACCGCTTGCACCGGGGATCCTGAAACGTGTCGGCTGCGGTGACGCTGCGGTTTTGAACATCGCAGCCATGCTGGAACTGAAAACAAAGGGCCAGCCAGAAGAGGCAATGGTTGTTCTCGATTCGATCGACGGCGCCTCGCCAGCAGGGCTCATCTACCATTTCGACCTCAAAAAGTGCGGCAATTAGAACTCAAGTGCCGACCGTCGCAGGAACCGGGCTCGCCGCCGCCGCGCGTTCCTCGCCGACATTCCCGATCTCGCCCGCTTCGGCGGCGTCAACGATCAAGTGCGCGCGCTGCGTCGCCTTCGTTGAATTTTGAAACACAAAAAGCGAAGGTGGCAGGCATGGGGATACCTCACAATGCACACGTCATACTCGCCGAACAGGCGAATACGAAACAGACTCTTTGCGGCTTATGTGGACGCCGCTGAGATCACTTCGCGGACGACAGGGTAGATTTCTTTGTCCCAGCGTTTGCCGCTGAAGAGACCGTAGTGGCCGACGCTGTGTTGCATGTGGTGATGCTTCAGGCGCGCGGGCAGGGCGGTGCAGAGATCGTGGGCTGCGGCCGTTTGGCCCAGTGCGCAAATGTCGTCGCGTTCGCCTTCCACGGTCAGTAACGCCGTGCGGGTGATTTTTCCAGGATCAACTTTGCGGCCGCGATGGTGGAGTTTGCCTTTGGCGAGCAGCGCCTCCTGAAAGACGACGTGCACGGTTTCGATGTAGAATTCGGCGGGCATATCGAGGACGCAGAAGTACTCGTCGTAGAATTCCTTGATGGCGCTTGCCTCGTCGAACTCACGATTGGCGAGATGCGTATAGAGTTTGCGATGGGCCGTTATGTGACGCTCGAGGTTCATTCTGACGAAGGCGTTGAGTTGAAGGAAGCCCGGATAGACCTTGCGGCCGGCGCCGCGATAGCGCGTGGGGACAGTCGTGATCAGGTTTTTCTCGAACCATTCGATGGAGTGATTGAAGGCGAGATCGTTGACCGTGGTCGGTGATTTTCGCACATCGATCGGGCCGCCCATCAGCGTCATCGACAGTGGCTGGTAGGGGTGATCGTCTTGCGCCATCACTGCCACGGCTGCCAGGACCTGAACGCAAGGCTGGCACACGGCAACGACGTGGGCATTCGGGCCGATATGCTCCAGAAATGAAATCACGGTGTCGATGTAATCGGCAAAGCCAAAGCGCCCGTGCGAGAGCGGGACATTGCGCGCGTTGTGCCAGTCGGTGATGTAGACGTCGTGGTCCTGCAACAAGGTTTGCACGGTGTTGCGCAAGAGAGTTGAGAAATGACCTGACAGGGGCGCCACAACCAGAACGGCGGGGTGGGACGCTTTCGTTTCTTTGCGAAAGTGCAGGAGCGTGCCGAAGGCGGTCTTCAAAGCGGCGTGCTCGGTGACGCGGACGGCCTTGCCGTCGCAGATGACTTGACTGATCGCATAGTTCGGCCGCTCGTGCGTGAGGGTCAAGCGATCGACGAGTTCCAGCGCCGCATTCATCCGGCGCCCGAACCGCGTGCGCGGTGTGCGGTGCGGCCAGCCGAGCATGGCCTGGGTGGTTTGCGCCATCATGCGCATGGGCCACAGCATATCGGATTGGCGTTGATAGAGTTGATAAAGCACAGCTTGCGCGACCCCTCGGCTTGAATCACTGATGGGGAGCGAGGTTAGCAAGGTCTGCTGCCACACTTGCGGTGTTTCGTGTTGCGTGCTGGAGTGTGATTGTATCCGGCTGCCGCTACGGCAACCGGCGTTTGAGCTGGGGTTCACCTTGCGGAGATAATTCAGGGACATGCAAAAGCAGCTGCTGAAGGCCCGCGACGGTGATGGTGTGGCCACGATTCTGACGCGTACGGGCAGACTTGCCTATTGGACGAAGGGCAAGGGCGCGCCGGTGCTTCTGATTCATGGCAATTCAGCGGGCAAGGAAGTGTTTGCCTCCCAGATGAAGTTTCTGGCGGGCGCCGGATATCGTGCGGTCGCGGTCGATCTGCCGGGGCACGGCGAGTCCGGCAATGCGGCGGTGCCAGAGCGCGACTATACGATCCCGGGTTATGCGAACGCGATGCATGAGGTGATCGCACAGCTTGATCTTGCCGGCGCGGTGGTGATCGGCTGGTCGTTGGGCGGGCATATCGCGATTGAGATGGCGGGCCGCGGGTATCCGCTGTCGGGGCTGGTGCTTTCGGGGACACCGCCGTGTGGGCCGGGGCTTGCGGAATTTTCCGAGACATTCTTGCCGATTCCGGAGATGGCGTTTACCGGCAAGGAACAAATGTCAGAAGATGAGCTGCGTGCCTATGTGGGTGCCGGCTTCAAGCGCTTGACGCCGGTGCCGGAGGTCTATTTGGCGATGGGCCGGCGCTGCGATGGGCGGGCGCGGCGCATGATGATCGAAAGCGCGGTCGCGGGCGTGGAAGGCTGTCACCAGCGCACCGTGATCCGCGGCTGGGAGAAACCTATCGCGGTGTTGCAAGGGGCGGAGGAACCGTTCTTCAGCAATGCCGGGCTCGCCGGCTTGGGCTGGCGCAATCTGTGGCGGGGGAAGATTTTCGAAATCAAAGGCGCGGCGCATGCGCCGTTCGTAGAGCAACCGGAGGCGTACAATGAGTTGCTGGGGGAATTTTTGCATGAGGGTTAGGCGATGACACGCAAGGACGGCTGGCATATTTCCGACGATGACTACGAAAAGCAGCTCTACGGGCTGCACGTTCAGCTGGTGAAATTTCAGCGCGATCTGATCGCGCGGGGCGAGCGGCTAGCGGTGGTGATGGAAGGCCGCGACGGGGCGGGCAAGGACGGCACGATCAAGCGCATCATCGAGCATCTCAGTCCGCGCGACACGCGCGTCGTGGCGCTGGGCAAGCCGACCGACCGGGACCGCACGTCGTGGTATTTTCAACGCTTCGCCGCGCATTTGCCGGCTGGCGGGGAGTTCGTGCTGTTCAACCGCTCCTGGTACAACCGTGCGGGCGTCGAGCGCGTGATGGGGTTTTGCCCGGACGGCGAGTATGAAAGCTTTCTCGACGAAGCGCCGCAATTCGAGGCGATGCTGACGCGTTCGGGCATTCGTGTCGTGAAGTATTATCTGGACATTTCCAAGGCCGAGCAGAAGGAACGTCTGGATGCGCGGCGCGCCGATCCGCTCAAGCAATGGAAGATCAGCCCGATCGACGCGGTGGCGATGAAGAAATGGAACGCCTATTCCGAAGCGCGCGACGCGATGCTTTCACACACGAGCCACGACTCGGCGCCGTGGCACGTGGTCAAGGCCGACAGCAAAAAACGAGCGCGGTTGAACGTGATCCGCCATCTGCTCAGTTGCGTCGACTACAAGGGCAAAGACGAAAAGCTGTTGAAGGTCGATCCCGCGATCGTCTTCCGGTTTACCGAGAAGGCGTTGACGCAGGACTTGCTGGCGCATTAGGGCCCGGCACCCTTCTTCGCCTGCAGCGCCTCGCGCTTTTTGGCGCGGGTGCGGGCTAGCATGTTGAGGGCTTCGACGCTGGCGGAGAAGGCCATGGCGGCGTAGATGTATTCTTTGGGGACATGGGCGCCAAAGCCTTCGGCGATGAGGGCGGCGCCAATCATCAGCAGGAAGCCTAGCGCCAACATGACGATGGTGGGATTGGCGTGAATGAAGTTGGCGAGCGGGGTGGCGGCCAGCATCATGATTATCACCGTGACGACGACGGCAATGATCATGATGGGAATATGATCGGTCATGCCGACGGCGGTGATGATGCTGTCAACCGAGAAGACGAGATCGAGTACGAGGATCTGGGCGATGGCGGCCCTGAAGCCGATGCTGGCGGCGCGGCCGTCGAACATGTCGGGGCCGGGATCGGGGTCTACATTGTGGCGGATTTCGTTCGTCGCTTTCCAGACCAGGAACAGGCCGCCGGCGATCAGGATCAGATCGCGCCAGGAAAAACCGTGTCCGAAGGCCGTGAAGACGGGGGCGGTGAGCTGCACGATGATGGCGATGGTGCCCAGCAATGCCAGCCGCATAATGAGCGCCAGGCTGATGCCGATGCGCCGCGCGCGCTCGCGGTCGGCCTCGGGCAATTTGTTGGTCAGGATGGAGATGAAGATCAGATTGTCGATGCCGAGCACGACTTCCATGGCGATGAGGGTCGCGAGGGC
>VFKO01000214.1 GCA_009885515.1 Rhodobiaceae bacterium
AACAGCACTCCGGAAACCAGATAAAGCACGGCGGCGAGGTTGGGGTTCATGTTTGAACTCGAGTGAAATTCATTTGGGTGGCGCGTCAAAGAAGCCCGCGCGGAGCAATCCGATCCCGGCGCCTGCCATCCAGATGGCGATCAGTGCAACAATCGTCGAGACGCCAAATTCCTGACGGAAATGGAGGATGCCGGCGCAGGCAAACATGGCAAAGCCTTCCCACAGCAGCAGGGATGAGATCAGGCGGGCTTGGGCAGTTTCGAGGCTTGCGAAGTAGCGCGCGGCAAACATTTCGCCGGCCGCTACGACCGTAAGGCCGGCCGCTATAGCGTCCGATAGTGAAATTCCACCTTCAACGGCCACTCGCTGCCTCACTTTTTTTCTTTCTTGCGGTACATCGCAAGCATGCGCTGGGTTACAAGAAAACCACCAAAGATGTTGATACTTGCAAGCACCACAGCGGCGACGCCGAATGCTTTGGCAACCCAGCCACCCTCGCCGGCCGCAATGAGATCGACCCCGACGGCAAGCAGGGCGCCTACAACAATTACCGACGAAATCGCGTTCGTCACCGACATTAGCGGTGTATGCAGAGCGGGCGTTACGCTCCATACGACGTAGTAGCCAACGAAAATCGCGAGCACGAAAATCGAAAGCCTGAAGATGAAGGGGTCGGTCATTTCCATTTGAGTCTCCGTCAGACCTTGACTGCTGGATGGATGATTTGGCCATCCCGGGTCAGGCAGGTGCCTTTTATGATCTCGTCGGCCCAATCGATCTTGAGCGCTTTTGTTGTCTTATCAATCAACGGCGACAAAAAATTGAGCAAGTTGCGCGCATAGAGCGCTGACGCGTCTGCCGCAAGGCGGCCTGCCAAATTGACCGCGCCAACGATCTTGACGCCGTTGACTTCAATCGTTTCGCCCGGCTTCGTGAGCGGGCAATTGCCGCCCTGTTCGGCGGCAAGGTCGATGATGACGGACCCTGGTTTCATGGTGCGCACCATTTCTTCTGTGACCAGCACAGGCGCGGGGCGGCCCGGGATCAGGGCCGTCGTAATCACGATGTCTTGCTTCCTAATTGTTTCGGCGATGAGGGCTGCTTGTTTCTTCTTGTAAGCGTCACTCATTTCCTTGGCATAGCCGCCCGCTGTTTCGGCCTGTTTGGTTTCTTCGTCTTCTATAGCCACGAATGTTCCGCCCAAGGACTGCACCTGCTCTTTGGTGGCCAAACGCACGTCGGTTGCCGAGACAATGGCGCCCAGGCGTTTTGCGGTGGCAATCGCCTGCAATCCGGCGACCCCGACGCCCATGATCAAGACACGCGCGGCAGCGATTGTCCCGGCCGCCGTCATCATCATGGGAAAAGCGCGGCCATAAATGGAGGCTGCGTCGATCACCGCCTTGTAGCCTGCGAGATTGGATTGCGACGAGAGGACGTCCATCGTTTGGGCGCGCGTGATGCGCGGCATGAATTCCATGGCAAACGCGTTGACGCCGGCTGACGCGTATTGAGCGACGAGCGCTTTGTCTGCATAGGGCGCCAAGATCCCGGCCAGCATAGACCCATTCTTCATGGCTGAGAGTTCTTCGCTGGTGGGGCGTTGCACTTTCAGGACGATGTCGGCGCTCAAGGCCTGAGCGGTGGTGGAGATTTCCGCACCTGCTGTTGCATAGTCCGCGTCGGCGAAATGTGCCGTGGCACCTGCACCGGATTCAACCACAACATCGACCCCCAGCGCCTTCAGTTTCCTGACGGTTTCGGGTGTCGCTGCGACGCGTGTTTCATTCACGCGCCTTTCCTTCGGGATACCGACTTTCATTGAACCTGCATTTGTTTGATGGCCGTTTGATCCGGGGACCAAACCTATCACGTTAGGTGAACAGGTATGCCAGCAGTGCCATCACCGCGACAATGACAATGATACTCCACTTCGTCAGTCCCCAGAATAAGGAGAAGGTTGAGGTTTGCTCACGGATGTCTTGCGAGCCTTTTTTGTAGGCTTGCGGGGCTGCGGCCATTTTGATTGTCCCTGGGTTTGAAGGCATAATGGGGGTTTGGAGGCATATGGG
>VFKO01000194.1 GCA_009885515.1 Rhodobiaceae bacterium
TCGCCGGATGGCGGCGGCAAGGACGTTTTCGTCCACGCGAGCGCTGTCGAACGCGCAGGCATGAAGACCCTTAGTGAAGGTCAAAAAATTGCCTTCGACACCGAGGCTGACGCACGCGGGGCGAAGGCCGTGAATTTGCGGACCGCCTAGATCACGCTTGCCACGCTCACGCCGAGCTCTGGTTTCTTTCATAGAACCTTAATCGGGACGGCGGCCGGACACTTTCCATCCGGCGCCGTCTTTACTCTTGGAGCTCAGCCTTATGAAAAAAGATAAAAGCAAAAACAAGGACGAAGCGTCGGGCGCTGAGTCCCATAAAATTCCGCAGATCACGGATATGAGCAGCCGTATCCCGGGCTTCAGCGACAGTGAATTGGCCATCATGCTGGCCAACGCGCAACGCCTGAAAACAACTGGCTCAGCCATGCAACGCAAATCGGCCGAGCTTCTGCTGCCCTTGATGGAAGAAGAAGCTGCCAAGCGCAAAGCCGCAAAAGGTGCGTCGAAAAAGGGGGCTACGAAGAAGAAAAAAGTGGCCGAGCCCAAGGAAGAGCGCGAAGAGGTTGAGGACGAGCTTTAGACTGGAAGGCCCTCATCCGTCTTGGCCCGCGAAGGGCGGCGATCCACCTTCTCCCGCAAGCGGGCGAAGGGCTATCCTCCTTACTTGAAGCTTCTCCCTTTGGGAGCTGCGCAATCTCAATTTGAAAGTCCTTCGCCCGCTTGCGGGAGAAGGTAGCGCGGGCCGCACCTTCGCGGACCGTGACGGATGAGGGCCCTTACGTTTCCTCCGCATAGGCTTGTTCGAACAGGCGCTGAACTTTTTCTACCAGTCCGGCGTGTTCGGGGTGGTCGCGTTTGGCGTAACCGGGTTTTGACATCAGTTTGCGCGCTTCACGCAGGGCCTCGTCGGGGGCGAGAGAGAAATTCTGAGTCTCGCCACCTTTGAGACTGTCTTCACTCATCATGGCGCCGATTTTGGCGAAGGCGCGCACAAGATCGGGATTGTTGCCCGCTCCGCTGTCGTTCAAAAATCCAATCAAGGTGTCACCACCGAAATAGCGGGCGGCGCGGGCCGCTTGGGCCACCTTGGTATCGTAGGACCCGCCCCAATCGCTTTTGAGCGCGTCGATGGCCATGGTGTTTTCCTCGAGACGGCCGCGCTCAGTCGATTGCGACGATTGCGCCTGGTGGCCTACATAGAACTCCAACAGGCCCTGCACCTGGTGAGGCGTGAGGCCCAGTTTGTGGGCGACGGGAAGGGCTGCGGCCTCGAAGGCTTCGTCATACGCGACGCCATGCGGCAACTCGGGGCGGGCAAGCTGATAGTCCGCTGCGGTTTTTGGAATGCCCAGTTTCTCGCGCGCGGTTTCATCCCACATACCGTCTTTGGGCAGCGGAATTTTTTCGGCACCAATGAGGCGCTGGGCATGGGCGTAGGCCTGAACCACGTCGGCGGGTTCCTTGTAGCCCTTGACCTCGACCAGCGCCTTCATCTCCGGCGAAAGAGACTGCGTCCAGTCCGGTTGTGGTGCGGGGGTTTGGGTGGCAAGTTCAGTTGGGTTAGTCATTGGTTGGTTCTCCATCAGCGATTGTTACGAAATCAGTGGCATTCAATCCGCACAGGCGAGAGACATGCAGCCAGACACGGCGTTTTCCTTCTTCGACGCCACGGTCGAATTCGGTTGCGCCTTGCACCGGTGCGGCGGCGTTGCAAAATATGGCGAGATCGCGAACGAACAACTCGCGGCCCTGGCAGGCCAGGCGGTATTGCTCCGCCACAAGGGCCGCGCGGTGGCGGCCCCACAGGGTTTGGACCATTCTTGGCAGTGAGTGCATGGGTACTCCTTCTTGTGGGGACATATTGCTTTGGCGGGATTAAGGCTTTTAGATTTCCAAGACCCTTCGTGCGCGCAGGTCTTTCACTTGATCGGCCCCGCGCATCATTTTTGCGGGCACAGCCCAGCCTCGGCCCAGCACTTGCACTGCCTGGTCGTGATCGACGTTGTCGAGGATGCTGGGTTCGAGTTGCGCCATGGACGCCAGGTTTTCGTAGAGGCGGCCGACGGCCTGGGCTTCGCCGGCCATCTGCGCGCGGGCCAGCGGCGAGACATAGTCTATGTCCACCGCCATACCCCTGATCTCAAGAGGCGGGGGCGGCAATTGGTTGGAGCGCCATAACATGCCGAAGCGGCGCTTGATAAGCGGTGACAGGAACTCGCTCTGGATGCGTCCGAGATTGGGGCCCAGCAGGCGCAGCTTTTCTTCCTGGCGTCCCATCCATTCGGTGGCGGTCATGTTTGGGGCACCCGCCATTTGCATCAGCGAGAAATAGAAAGTCTCGCGGATGGTTGTGCGGCGCTGTTCCATCATTTCCAATGTGATGCCGGCACTGGCCCCGGTGTAGACCGGCTTGATCAGAAGGTTTCCTGCCGTATCCAGGGCGCCGTAGGTGATGCCGCCCGGCGACATTTTTGCATTTTTTATGATGCCTTTGTCTGTGGCAGCCAGAGGCGGGTCCAGAATTTTTTGTGCGGAACGGATCGTGGTTTCATCCGTCTTGTTGAGCATTCGTACATCGGGCAGGATTTGTGCGCCGATGCCGCGCCCGTAAACTTCACCCGCCGCCTGCGCCCAGCGCGGCACGTGATACGGCATTTCTAAGTAACCGCCCTGGGCCACGGTGTAGCGTTCGTCTTCGTCGATATAGGCTGACAGAAACGGGCGCTTGTCGGCACCCAAGTGCGCGGCGACGGCGGCGGGGTTTGGATAGACGCAATGCAGGAAAGCGATTTGTTCGTGTTCGTTTTTCTCCGCACTTCGCCTTGTGCGCGGGCTTAGACCGTCGGCAAACATCTGGATTGCCTGCTTGCCGTTCAGGAAAAATCTTCGGAATACGGTGTCGATGTCGCCATACGCGCTTTCAGCAACGAAGCATTCCGAGAGCGGACGGACACTGTCGTTGATACGGCCCTGCCCCGGCATCTCTTCGGAGTAAAATACCGCTGTCCCAAAGCAGGCAAGATCGGCGTAGAGCGCGGGCAAAACCGCATAGAAGCGCGATGATTGCGGGCCGAATGAGTGGAGAAGGCGGGTTTCGACTTCGTAGAGCCAATCGCGCACCGGGTCGAAGGCGTTGAGATCGTCGTCTTTGAGCCTGAGGGCAAACCAGCGATTGGCGGGGTTTGTCATCATGCCGTAAATGCCGCTGGCGAAATTGTCGGCCGCCAGCATGGCTGTCGAGTCGAATATCGTTTTGGACGTCATGCCGCCTTCGTGAAGCGGGGACGCCGTGTCAGCGCGCAGGGGGCGCATGTGGAAGGCAATGTCTTGCCATTGCCGCTCAAGCTGGGCGCGGCCGGCTTTGAGTTTGTTGCACTGCATGATGAGGTCTTGGGGCGTAGGCGTGATCATGATTTGTTTCCTGGTTTGGGTTCTGACTGAATTCGTGCGTTGCCGCGCCGGGTTGATCGGGCGTAGCATGCGGGTTCTCGAAAGGCCGATGGCATGTCAGCCGATGACGACCCAGTTGAACCACCCCAACCGCGTGCTTCTTCGACGCGCGGGGAGGATGTATCGGCACTGTGGTGGCTGGCGCGCTGGCTCGGCCTTCCGTTCCTGGTTGTCGTTGGGCTCTATTATGCCGAGCCAATGTTCAGTGGGCGGCCCGGGGTTGAGGTTGTGCCAACGGTGATCCGGCAAGAAGTGCGTGCCTATCCGTTTCCCGAAGGTGCAACCGGTCCGTCATTGGCGCCGCCAGAGATCCCGCGTGTCCAGCCCATTCCGCTGCCACCTATGGCTCCGGTGACGGTGGGGACACTTCCCGCCGCCGAGATTGTCGCCAATCCGATTGCACAGCCGAAGCCTTCCTATCCACGGCGCGCCTTGGAGCAGGAAAAGGAAGGGATCGTGCGGCTGCGCGTGACGATTGCGGCCGATGGCAGCGTTGCCGACGCGGTTGTCACCTACGCCGAACCGCCGGGCTGGTTCGAGAGTGCAGCGCTGGAAGCGGTGCGACGCTGGCGCTATCAGCCGCCCGGCCGGGTGCTGGAGACGCAAGCGGAGATCGAGTTCAAGCTCGATCTCAGCCTCTTTCCCAACAGAATTCGCGGCAAGACCGATACGCGAAATCAGAACTAGGCGCGCCCTACCCTCCCAGCAACGACTTTTGCGGGGTGGCGTTGGCGGTTGGTTGTGTCACCGCAAAGGGTGAGATGTACTGGCCCTGGCGGCGGACGAGACGGCGGCGTTCGCGCAGTTCCTCGTCCTGTTTGGATTCAGGCCGGGGCGGCGGTGGTGGCGGTGGTGGGGCTTTGGGTGCTTTGAACAGGCACATGATCGTTTAATCTCCATGCATATTGAACGAAGGAAGCGCCGGTGGCGCCAAAATGCGGGACACGGCATTCGCGAACGAAGCCGAGCCGCTCAAGAAATCTGATTGCGTCTGCGTGGCCTTCAAGCGTGCGGCACTCGGCGCGCTCAAAGCCCAAGCTCAGAAGGCTGGGGCGGGCGACGCGAACACCCCAGGCCAGGACCGCGCGCGCGACACGCGGCCAGTGGCAGGTTGCCATCAACGATACGGCCAGAGCTCTGGGTGTCAGCGCGTGGAAGGTCACGACCGCTTGTGCTGCGCCGCCATGGGCGAAGGTCTTGGCCAGTACGCAAGGTGCTGCGAAGGCGGCGGCTGCGCTGTCGAGATCAAAACCGTACTCTGATAATTCGAACGTGTCGCGCGGGCGCAGATGGTTTAGAATTGAGCGAACTTCGTCTTTCACGGGTTTGATTCCTTTGATCGCTGCCAAAAAGCGCAAGCGGGTATTGTGTTTTGTCTATGTCCTGGGCTCGAGCGGGCGGGGCGGCGCCAAGACCTATGTCGGTTGGACCATCGACCTTGAGCAGCGCTTAGCGAGCCACAACGCAGGCACAGGGGCACGCTCGACACGAGGCCGGACGTGGCTGCTGCTTTATGCGGAAGGCTTTGCTGATCGCCGGAGGGCGATGAGCCGGGAGTGGCATCTAAAACGTGACCGGCGATTGCGGGCGAAGCTCCGCGCGAACCTATAGAATGCAAAAAGGGCGGAGATTTGCATCTCCGCCCTTCGTGTATTGCAGTGAGCTGACTGTTTAGTTCACGTTGATCGTGGCGCGGCGGTTTTGCGGTTCTTTCACGCGGTCGCCGGTTTGGACCATAAGCTCGGTTTCACCCTTGCCTGAGGTCGAGATCGAGCCTTCCGAAACGCCCTTGCCAACAAGGTTGGATTTGGTGGCGTTCGCACGGCATTCCGAGAGCTTCTGGTTGTAAGCGTTCGAGCCCGAAGTGTCGGTGTGACCGACGATGCGGACAGATGCGCCACCACCGGACTTCGCGGACGAAGCGGCTTCGCTGAGGACTGCATCAGCTTCGGCTGTGATGTTGCACTTGTTGAAGCCGAAGAAAATGATGAACTCTTTCGCACGCACCGGTTCGACGACGTCTGGCAGCACCACAACGACTGGCGGTTCGCTATAGCCATAACGGAAGCCGACGGTGATGGTGTGCTTCTCGAGGTCCATTTCGGATGAAGGCCAAAACGCGTGCGCTTGAAGTTCAGCGCCGCCAACCCAGAGATAACGGTAGTTCAACACCGCGTCCCAATGCTGGTTCACGCGATAGGTGAAACCGGCGATGGCCT
This sequence comes from Rhodobiaceae bacterium, assembly GCA_009885515.1. Classification (GTDB taxonomy): domain Bacteria; phylum Pseudomonadota; class Alphaproteobacteria; order Micropepsales; family Micropepsaceae; genus SZUA-430. The sequence continues at coordinate 5,670 of VFKO01000194.1, forward strand.
GCGCTGCGAATACCTTGTCATTGCTGTCATGGCCATCCGGCGCGTTGTAGCGCGGATTGTCGATTCCGATACCGGCGCCGAGCGCGAGGCCCCATTTGTCGGAGCCCATTTTGACGTCGTAGACAGCATTGACCATGCCGGTCCATTCTTTCAAGCGGACTTCGCAAACTGCAAATTGGCATATATCTGCGGTGCCATCGTTTTCGCGATAGCCGACTTCGCCTTCCATGCGCCAGTTGCTGTTTTTGAATGCATAGCCCAGTGTGCCGAGCACGCCGTAGCCATGATCGAATTCAATCGCTGCGCTGCCGAGTTGTGTTTCGTTGACGAGTACTGCACCGCCTTCGAGACCGAAGTACCAGCCGTCACGTTCGAAGCCTGCATTCGCGGTGCCTGCAAGCGCCAATGACGCTGCCGCGCCCAAGAGTAAAGCCTTCATTTTCATTGTTGTTCCCCCAATTATTCAGTTTCGGCCAACCCCGGACCCTTCATGCAAAGAGCCGACACCAGCACGTTCTACCCTTGGCCACCTTAAACCGAACGGGGCGCACCGTTAGTAACCCGAGGGCCACAGGGCGGCGGGAAAGGATCGCTTCCCGAGAGTGCCTTCGATAAAAAATGCCGGTTTTTCAGGGAATTCCCGCTTCGGATGTAAAATTATCGTAACTGCCCAGGTTGGAAGAGTTTTTAGACCCATCGCAATGTTTTGGCGAGGTCTGCTGGATCTCGGTTCAGGGCTTGGATGATGTTCCATCCCTGCTTTCTGGCCGTCGAGAGGAAGCTGCGGATGGTTGCGAAATCGGCAGCGCCCTCGGTCGAGCGAAA
>VFKO01000162.1 GCA_009885515.1 Rhodobiaceae bacterium
CCTTCGCGTTCCTGGTCGGTGTCGACACGCAGGCCTGTCACCGCGTCAATGAGTTTCAGGATGCCCCATGTTGCAAGGGTGCACCAGGCGACGGTGACAATGACGCCGATGGCCTGAATGCCAAGCTGGCCTGGGTTGCCATCGATGAGGCCGCGCAGGCCTTCGGGTGCGCTTGCGGTTGCCGAAATGGCGCCGGTTGCGAAGACACCCGCTAATAGTGTCCCCAAAATACCGCCGACCCCGTGAACGCCGAAGACGTCCAAGGTATCGTCATACTTCAGACGCTGTTTCAGGATGGTGCAGGCCCAGAAGCAGACGCCGCCTGCAATGGCGCCGATGACGATACCGTGCCAAGGCAAGATGTAGCCGGAGGCCGGCGTGATGGTGCCGAGGCCCGCAACCGCGCCCGAGATGATGCCGAGCACCGATGGCTTCTTTCGTTGATACCATTCGATTCCCATCCAGACCAGCGCTCCGGCGCAGGCGGCGAGATGGGTGGCGACGATCGCCATGACAGCGCGCGAGTTGGCAGCCAAGGCCGAGCCGCCGTTGAAGCCAAACCAGCCGACCCAGAGCAACCCGGTGCCGATGACGGCGAGCGAGAGGTCGAAAGGTGCCAAATTCTCCTTGCCGTAGCCTAGTCGGGGTCCGAGGACATAGGCCGCAACAAGACCGGCGATGCCGGCGTTGATGTGAACCACCGTGCCGCCGGCAAAATCGAGCAGGCCCATGGCACCCAGGAAGCCGCCGCCCCAAACCCAATGTGCGCTTGGTACATAGACGATGAAAAGCCAGAGCACGCAGAAGGCAAGGAAAGCCGAGAACTTCATGCGGTCAGCAACGCTGCCCGCGACGAGGGCGCAGGTGATGATCGCGAAGGTCATCTGGTAGGCCATGAACAAGGCTTCGGGGATGTTTGGCGCGAGGGCGCTGGCGCTGTTCATGTCGATCCCGAGCATCAGGAAGCGGTCAAGCGTGCCGATAATGCTGTCACCGCCAACGAAGGCAAGCGAGTAGCCCGCCACGACCCAGAGCACCGAGACCAGCGCGGTTGCCGCCGCCGATTGCGCCATGGTGGCCAGCACGTTCTTGCGCCGAACCATGCCGGCATAGAACAACGCCAGACCCGGCAGGGTCATGAGCAACACCAGGGCCGTCGCGACCAACATCCAGGCAGTGTCAGCAGCGTTGAAAGTGCTTTCGGCCATTAAAAATTCTCCGTCGCGAAGCAGGACCTGCCGGGCTGCATTCCTACGTCCGGGTTATCGTTGCTGTCCACACGCGCTTTGCCCTTTTGTTGGGCATATGTGGTTTGAAAGCCGTCAGGCAACGGACAATCTCCTGCCCTCCAAGGCCTGGCGAAGATCTGCTGGAAGCGTCATGGGTCCGGCAGCGCCGATCACGACCTGGGTGGTGTCGCAAACGCCGACGCATTTGTCGCCGGTGAACAGGCCGCAGCCGATGCCAAATGAGGTCTTGCCGAAATTGGTGACGCCCAGTCCAACGTCATAGTCTCCGGGGTATTGCGCCTCAGCGAGGTAGCTGATCGAGAGATGGGCCACGACCATGCGGGCGCCGCCACGCAGATCGGACGCGGCCAACTCGCGCAGAAACGAGACCCGTCCGTCTTCGTAGAAGGCCGCCAGTGCGACGTTGTTGAGATGGCGCTCGGAATCCATGTCGCTGAAGCGCGCGATGACGCGGCGGAAATATGGATAGGCTGAGCGGACGAGTCGGAAGGGTTCAGGTTTCATGGCGACAGACAGGTGCCTTGGAGACGTTTGTGTGTCAACCGCCTGTCCGCTACACTCCCTCATCACAACATTCATATCGGGAGACGCCGTCGATGGATTTTCGCATTCCGCAGGAGACGAAGGAGCTGCTCGCCGAGCTCGATGCGTTCATCGAGCGCGAGATAAAGCCGCTTGAGAACCAAGACGACAATATCCGCTTCTTCGATCACCGGCGCGAGCATGCGCGCACCGATTGGGACAATGACGGGTTGCCGCGCAAGGAGTGGGAAGAGCTTTTGCGCGAGATGCGTAGGCGGGCCGACAAGGCGGGGTACTTACGGCTGGCGTTGCCTAAGGAATATGGCGGGCGCAATATCGGCAATCTTTCGATGGCCATCATTCGCGAGCATTTGGCGGCCAAGGGCCTGGGCCTGTTCAACGATTTGCAGAACGAGAGTTCGATCGTGGGAAATTTTCCGCAAGTGCTGATGTTCCGCGATTTCGGCACGCCGGCGCAAAAAGAGGAATTTATTCAGGGCATGCTGAAGGGCACGCATCGCCCGGCGTTCGGTTTGACCGAACCCAAACACGGCTCGGACGCGACGTGGATGGAATCGCGAGGCGTCAAGGACGGCAAGGGCTGGCGCATTACGGGCGAGAAGTTTTGGAACACGGGCGTGCATACCGCTTCGCACGACATGGTGTTCGCGCGCACGTCGGGCAAGGACGGCGACGCCAAGGGCATCACCTGCTTCCTGGTGCCGATGAAGGCGGAGGGCGTGAAGATCGAATTTTATTACTGGACCTTCAACATGCCGACCGATCACGCGCATGTGACGTTCAA
>VFKO01000545.1 GCA_009885515.1 Rhodobiaceae bacterium
ATGCCGGTGTGGGAGAATATGCATCACGGGCGCAGCGGTGCTTCGTTCCTGGAAAACCTCAAGGGCGACGCCGATGTCACGCGGGCGCTGCCGGTGAATGAACTTGAAGCGCTGTTCGACCTCGCCTATCACTTGAAACATGTCGATACGATTTTCCGCCGCGTATTCGGCGCCAGCTAGAACCGGAAAGGTGCACGCATGGGAACGCCGATTTCGTTGGGTAATGTGTTCGGCGTTCATTTGCGGATTGATATTACTGTTTTCCTGGTTGCGGCAATGTTTGTCGTAAATGGGCTTGGTTCAAATGGGCTGAGCGGCGTGCTCGACGAAGTGACTTTCGTTATTTTGTTGTTCCTGAGCATTTATCTGCATGAAATGGGACACGCGGCCGGGGCGCGCGTTTTTGGCATCAGTACGCTCGATGTGACGCTGACATTCTTCGGCGGCTATGCACGTTTGGGACGGCCCACACGCGGCACTGTTGAAGAAGTGGTCGTTTCGTTTGCGGGACCTGCTGCCAACCTTGCGATTGGTGGCGGGCTCTATTGGTGGCTTGGCAGCGATCAGTCGGGTGTTGTCTCCGATCATTCATGGCGAATTTTGTGGCGGTTGGCGGATGCCAATCTGGCGCTCGGGATCTTCAATCTGTTGCCGGGCTATCCACTCGACGGGGGACACATCGCGCGGGCGGTGCTGACCAATTTCATCAAACGCAATCGGGCGCGGGTGATTGTCGGCTATATTGGCGCTGGGATTGGCTTACTGTTGGTCGCCCTGGGGCTGCAAAGTGGTGGACTGGGGTTCACGGTGTTCCTGGGAATTCTTCTGATCATTTCGGCGGCGCAGGAAATCCAGGCGGCGAAGAGTTCGCGGTTTTGATGGGCTCTGCTATAAGAGGACGGGCATGTCAACTCTCGATTCCAGTCTTCAGAGACGCTTGCAGCGTCTGCTGTCCGAATTACAGCGGCGCAAGGTCATTCGCGTCGCGGCGGGTTATGTGGTCGCGAGCTGGATCATTTTGCAGGTTGCGGCCTCGCTTGAAAATGCACTAACCCTGCCTGCGTGGTTCGACACGGTCGTGCTTTCGTTTCTCGCTGTCGGGTTTCCGGTCGCGCTGATTGCGTCGTGGCTGTTTGAGTTCACGCCTGAGGGGATCAGGCGCACGGTTGGCGCGGGCGACGGCGCCCTGATACGGCCCCACACAAGCGACTGGATACTGACCGGCATGCTGGTGGTGGTGCTGGGTTTTGCAATCAGCCAGTCGCTGACGCCGCGCTCAAGCGACACCACATCCACGGACGTGCCGGAAGCCTCGGTCGCGGTGCTGCCGTTCGAAAACCTCAGCGCCGACAAGGACAACGCCTTCTTTGCCGCCGGCATCCAGGACGAGATTCTGACGCGGCTGGCGAAGATCGGTTCGCTGAAAGTCATCTCGCGCACTTCGACGGCGCATCTCGCCAGCCGTCCTGAAAATTTGCCAGAGATCGCCAAGCAACTTGGCGTTGCCAATATTTTGGAAGGCAGCGTGCAGCGCCAGGGCGATTCCGTGCGGGTCAATGTCCAGCTGATCAAGGCTGCGACCGACGGGCACCTGTGGGCCGAAATCTACGACCGCAAACTCGACAACATCTTTGCTGTGCAAAGCGAAATTGCCATTGCCATTGCCGAGACCCTGAGCGCCAAGGTCACGGGCCGCGAGAAGAAAGCACTCGCTGTCGCGCCGACGAACAACCCGGCTGCCTACGACGCCTATCTTCGCGGGCTGGAGTTCTACCGCAAGGCCGAGTTCTTGAACGCAGAGCAGCTCTTGCAACTGGCGGTCAAGCTCGACCGCAACTTTGCAGGCGCCTGGGCCTTGTTGGCACGGAACCAGGCGCGGCTCTTCCACGGCGGCGATCGGGCCGATGCGCGCCGCGTCGCCGCACGCACGGCGCTGGACACCGCGCTTCGTCTGCAACCTGATCTGGCGGAAGTACTTCTCGCGCAAGCGTACCACCAATATTGGGTCGAGCGCGATTTCGCCGATGCGCGCCGCCGCTTCGAGCAGGTGTATGCCAAGTGGCCCAACAATGGAGACGCGGCGGCGGCCCTTGGGTATATCGCGCGGCGCCAGGGAAGATGGGATGAGGCGAAGGACTATTTGAAGCAAGCTGTCGCGCTCGATCCTTTGTCGCAAGAGGTGCGTAGCGGTGAGGCGGAAACGCTTTTCGCCACACGAGATTTCTCTGCTGCTCAAAGTCGCTTTGGTGCAGCGCTGAACATTTGGCCGGACGCGCTCCGGTTGATCGGGCTCAAGGCGCAGGTCCATCAGGCGCTTGGTCAGTTGGATCAAGCCGATGAAACGCTCAAGGGCATCCGGCTGGGGTTGGAAGACAGTTGGGCGACTGATGCGGTCTTCTTTCAGGCGGTCTACCGGCGCAGTTACACTGACGCCGTCAGCGCCATTCGGGCGGTGCTCGCGCTAGACGAGGCGGCGGGATCACCTGACGTGACGTCCAGCTACTTAAATCTCTATCTGGGCAATCTGCGGCGCCTCTCGGGAGACGCAGCGGGCGCGAAAGCCAATTACATCCTTGTTCGCGATGAACTGTTGCCCGAACTGAAGCGGCAGCCGGGTAACCCCGTGATCATCAACATGTTGGCGCTCATGTATTGCGGTCTCGGCGAGCGCGGACTGGCGATGGACTATGCCGAGCGTTTGGTCAAACTCGTGCCGGTTGAAAGTGATGCGTATGATGGCGCTGGCTGGGAACTTACGCGGGCGCGGATCTGGGCCCGCTTCGGTGATCGGGAGCGCGCTATCCCGGCCATCGCACGCCTGCTGAAACTGCCCGCGGGTGTTCTGACGCCCGCCATCCTGCGCCTCGACCCCGACTTCGACAAGCTGCGCGGTGATGCGCGCTTCGAGGCGTTGTTGGTGGAGGATGGCACACCCTGAGAAATTGGTGCCTGCTGGTTTGTTAGCCGACGGCCAAACTCACGGGCCGACCGACGCGGCTCAACATTTCCACCAATGCATCGATGGTGAATTTAGCGGTTTTCTTGTTGATCACATCTGATACGCGCGGGCGGGAGACCATGAGAACTTCGGCGGCGTCGGCTTGCTTCAATTGATTCGTTTCAATCCAGGTCGAGAGTTCTGCCATCAATTGCTGTTTCAGGCGCCGCGTGTCGTTGATTTGCTTGCGGGATGCCGCCTGGAGACGTTTAGCCTCCGCCGGTGCAAAGCCCAGATCCAGGAAGAGATTTGCGCCCTGTTTTGTGACATGCCGAATTTGGATGTTGCTCTTCATTTCCTTACCTTTCTCGTATTGACTACCGCGCGGTAGCGCGTGGCCACAACCGCCATATCCCGTTTACTCGTCGCCTGAGTCTTCTTCTGGAAGCAATGCAGCACGTAAACTGCTTCCTCGAACTTGGCGACGTACATCACGCGAAAGATACCAGTCGCGTCTTTGAGGCGAATCTCCTTCGTGCCGGCACCGCCATCGTCGAAGGGTTTCCAGTCGCCCGGCTCAAGTCCCGCCTGAACCTTTCCCAATTGAAAGCCCGCTTCCTTTCGGGTGTCTCTTGGGAATGCCAGCAAATCGTCATAGGCGGAGCCCACCCATTGGATATCCCTTTCATCCTCCATACCGCCCCCTGTGTATCAAATTTTATACACGCTTGCCGGCACCGGTCAAGACCTTTTGGCAGAATTGGCCACTGTTTGCGGGCCCGCATTTTGCTATATGGTAGCCACGAACTTAACTCCTGCGACTCAGACTGGCGGTCCATGCAGCGATTCTTATCCGAACTTCAGCGGCGCAAGGTTTTACGCATTGCTTCGGGCTATGTGGTGGCGGGGTGGATCATTTTGCAGGTGGCGCTGTCGTTGCAGACGGCGATGTCACTCTCCACGGCATTCGGGTCGTTTGTTCTCGGGTTACTGGTCATAGGGTTTCCGATTGCAGTGGTTGCCAGCTGGTTCTTCGAGATCACGCCTGAGGGCATCAAGCGCACGGTGGCCTCCGGCGATGGTGCCTTGGTCAAGCCGCAGACGGGGGACTTTATCCTGGCGGGAATGTTGGCGCTGGTTGTTGTGGTCGCGGTTGTGCAAATGGCATCGCCGCGCGGCGAGGCGCCGGTTGTTTCCACGGAGGCAGTGGCGGCGCCGAAAAGCGAACCCGCCGTCGAAATCCCCGAGGCCTCCGTCGCGGTGCTGCCGTTCGAGAATCTTAGCGCCGACAAGGACAACGCCTTCTTTGCCGCCGGCATCCAGGACGAGATTCTGACGCGGCTGGCGAAGATCGGTTCGCTGAAAGTTATCTCGCGAACCTCGACGGCACATCTGGCCAGCCGTCCGGAGAATTTACCCGAGATCGCCCGGCAGCTCGGCGTCGCCAATATTCTGGAAGGCAGTGTGCAGCGGCAGGGCGATTCCGTGCGGGTCAACGTCCAGCTGATCGAGGCCGCAACCGACGGTCATCTGTGGGCCGAGATCTATGACCGCAAACTCGACAATATTTTCAGTGTACAGAGCGAAATCGCCATCGCCATCGCCGAGGCCTTGAGCGCCAAGGTCACCGGCAGCGAGAAGAAAGCGCTCGCTGTCGCGCCGACGAACAACCCGGCTGCCTACGACGCCTACCTTCGCGGGTTGGCGTTCGTGCGCAAGTACGAGTACTTTAACGCGGAGCGACCTTTGCAGCAGGCCGTCAAGCTCGACCCCGACTTCGCGATCGCCTGGGCTGTGCTGGCCAAGGTCCATGCGGCGCTTTTCCACGAGGGCGATCGGGCCGACGCGCGCCGCGCCGCCGCACGCACGGCGCTGGACAGCGCGCTTCGCCTGCAACCTGATCTGGCGGAGGTGCTGCTGGCGCAAGCGTACCATCAATACTGGGTCGAGCGCGATTTCCCCGGCGCGCGTCGCCGCTTCGAGCTGGTGTACGCCAAATGGCCCAACAATGGGGACGCGGCGGCAGCACTCGGGTTTATCGCCCGGCGCCAGGGCCGATGGGACCAGGCTAAAGCTTATTTGAAGCAAGCCATTGCGCTGGATCCGTTGTCGCAAGAGTCACGGATGGATGAAGCAGCAACGCATTTCTACATGCGTGATTTCACAGCCGCCCAACATCGTATTGATGAGGCGCTGAACATTTGGCCGGACTATTTCTGGTTGATCGGACTCAAGGCGCAGGTCCACCAGTCGCTTGGCCAATTGGATCAGGCCGACGAAACGCTCAAAGGCATCCGACTAGACTTGCTCGACTATACCTCGATTGAAGCGGTCTTCCTTCAGGCCGTCTATCGGCGCCGTTATGCCGACGCCATCAGCGCCATTCAGGGGGTGCTCGCATTGGATAAAGCAGCCGGGTCGCTCGACACACTGTCCAGCACGTTAAATCTCTATCTGGGCGATCTGCGACGCCTGTCGGGAGATGCGGCAGGCGCCAGGGCCCACTACATTCTGATTCGCGACGAATTGTTGCCGGAACTCAAGCGACAACCGGGAAACCCCGAGATCATCAACAGGCTCGCTCTGATGTATTGTGGCCTTGGCGAGCGCGAACTGGCCATGAGATATGCCGACCAGCTGGTCAATCTCGTGCCGGTTTCAAAAGACGCATTGGCAGGGGCAACCTGGGAGGGAACGCGCGCGCGGATCTGGGCCCGGTTTGGCGATCGGGAGCGTGCGATCCCGGCCATCGCACGCCTGCTGAAATTGCCTTCGGGAATTCCGACGCCTGCAATCCTGCGCCTCCACCCCGACTTCGACAAGCTGCGCGGCGATGCGCGGTTTGAGGCGCTGTTGGTGGAGGATAGCGAGCCTTGAACGTCAGGCTGGGGCGTACTATCTTATCTTGGTCGGGGATGCGGCAGGCTCCCGGCATATCCAAAGATGGTCA
>VFKO01000517.1 GCA_009885515.1 Rhodobiaceae bacterium
GCCAAATCGGCATAGTGGCAGCCGGCCTCGATCACAGCCCTGGCAAAGTTAAACGAACTGTCTTGAAAAGGCCCCGCCGCATCGACAACGCAAAAGGCTTTCAGCTGAGAAATCGTTGACGCGTCCGCGCTCTGCCGGTCGATGACCTCGGCCGTCACACGTCCCCGCAATGCGCCAAGCGACGCTGCAAACTGTTCGGCCTTATCCCGCGAGCGCCCACAGACAATCACGTCGCAGTCTGTTGTCTCAAGCAATCCCTGAACAAGTGACCGGCCGAATGCACCGGCGCCGCCAACAACCGCAATTCGTCGGGTCAGGGCTTAATCGCTCCCGAAATGGCGGCAGCAGCCGGGCCCGACAAATCTTGAAGCGGCCCCAGAGGCTTCTTCTCGGTCTTCACTTCCAGGATCGATGGTGTCCCCGACCACAGCTTATAGACAACCACTCCGTCCTGCACCAGCAACAGCATCGAGGCTTTCCAGCCTGTCGACGTTGTCTCGCGCTCAAACCCAAGTACGTCCAGCGCCACATTCCCCGTACGGTCCTTCGAAGAAATCGAAGGCTCGGCAAGCCAGCCCGCGCAGCGCTCGCGTGCGGTCAGACAGGCCTGCACCGCAGGGTCCAGATCATCGGACTTCATCGATTGCTGCGGCAGAAAGCGCGGCACCAGATCCAGATAGTTCAAAACCTTGATGTTCGGCGTGGTGTAGGGATCGAAACCGCGCACTTTCAGTTCCCGCGCCGTTGTCACAAACGGCTTGACCTGATTGAAAGCGTCTTCTGCGCTGACGTAAGTCTGGAACGGTGTTTGCGTCGTCTCAACTGTCGAAGGCAGGACACCCCAGCTGGCGCACGAAGCCAGCGCCACACACGCCGCACTCAAAACGGAAACACGCGAAAATTTCATGGTTGTTACTCAGCTGATGGGGGCAGATGCTCATCTTGGCGGCAAAGCTCACCAAACGCAATTTGCACAATGACCTTCGTGGTCGCCTGTCACATTCCCTGTAGCACCGTATTCAACCGGTCCGGGTAGTCCGTGCAGATCCCATCAACGCCAAAATCGGCCAGGCGCGCCAGATCTGACAGGTCATTGACCGTCCACGCCCCAACCTTAAGACCCAGTTCCTGCGCCTCGGCCAGAGTGGACCGATTGATATCGGCGCAATAGGGGAACCATCCATCTGCACCGGCAGCCTTCGCAGCCTTGATCACTGAACCATATTTTGGTCTGTCAAACCCGCCAGTCCATGGCGCGCTGCTTCTCTCCAGCGCACGTAACCGCTCGAGCTCGGTCTTGCCGGGCGGGCCGTGCGAGGCTGGCACTGCGCCATCCCCAAACCAGCTTTGCGGCAGTGTTGTGAACCAGCACTCAATCGCCGGCGCCAGTTTCTTGGCGGCGATCAGGGCTGGCCAGTCAAACCCGACCAGAACAGTTCGCTCCAGAAATTTCTCGCGCTTCAAAACCCGGATCACCGACTCCGCCATGCTCTCAGGTGACGCCGTTTGCGATCGCTCCAGAAAATTGCTCTTCAGTTCGATCCATAGCCGTTGCGAGCCGCCCGCCCGATTGATCATGTAAATAACTTCAGCCAGCTTCGGGATACGCTCTCCGTCCGCGGCAAGCTGCTCAGGATACCGCGCAGCATATTTCGTACCCGGCTTCAGGCGGCCAATGTCGTAGGTTTGCAGGTCGGGATAGGGCAGGTCCTTGATCAATCCGCCAGTCTTGTCCAGCCATTGCCCATTGGCGTCGC
>VFKO01000177.1 GCA_009885515.1 Rhodobiaceae bacterium
ACGCCAGGCACTGACCGTGGCGCGCCAGCGTCTCTTCGATGTCCGCGAGTGGTGTCCCCCCACGAGCGGTGATGACCATTTCCTCCGGCTCGTAGAGTGTGATGCCAGTCAGTCCGGCAAGATTGAGCACGTGCGGCGCGGTTGATTTCTGGCCGAGCTGAAGCTTTGTGGCATGACCTTGGATTGTGAGCGGCGTGTTTGACTCAAAGGCCTGACGAATAGTTTCGGCGGTCTGTGTTTCCGTACCGGGATTAAAAACAGTCATAGCCTGGGCAAATTGGGAAATGGCATGCGCCCGCCATGCACGTGCATGGCGCCGCCTTCGACACAGGCGGAGAGTGAGGGGAATACTTTGCCGGGGTTGAGCAGAGCGCCTGGATCAAAGGCGCATTTCACGCGTTCTTGTACGGCAAGATCGATGGGCTCGAACATCAGAGGCATGAGATCGCGCTTTTCGACGCCCACGCCATGTTCGCCAGTCAGGACCCCTCCGACGTCAACGCAGAGTTTCAAAATTGCGGCACCGAATTCTTCAGCGCGTTCGAGATCGCCTGTTTTCATCACATCGAACATGATGAGGGGATGAAGATTGCCGTCGCCCGCGTGAAAGACGTTGGCGACGGGAAGGCCGAACTCCGTCGACATTTTGCCGATGCATTTGAGAACCGCGGCCAACTCGCGGCGTGGAATGGTGCCATCCATGCACAGCATGTCGGGTGCAATGCGGCCTGCGGCCGCGAATGCCGCCTTGCGACCCGCCCAAATGCGATCACGTTCGGCATCCGAGGTGCTTTTGTGACAAGAGAGGGCGCCGTTACGAAGCGCTACATTCTCGATGTCTAGCGCCGTTGCCAGAACTTCGATGTCCACGCCATCAACTTCGGCGATGAGTATCGCGCCGGCGGCGGAAGGATAGCCAGGCGCCAAGTGCGCCTCGATAGCATCCATCGCGAAACGATCCATGATCTCCATCGCTGCTGGAATAATCCCGGCGGCGATAATCCCGGCGACGCAAGCTCCGGCCTGTTCGATTGTTGGAAAGGCGATCAAGAGCGCCTGGGCTGCTGGCGGTTTGGGCCTCAGCCGCACGGTGACTTCGGTGACGACGCCCAACAGACCTTCCGAGCCGGTGATGAGCCCCAGGAAATCAAGGCCGCCTGAATCGTGCGCCTTGCCGCCAAAGCGAATTCTCGTGCCGTCGATCAGCGCAAATTCGACACCCATCAGGTTGTTCGTCGTCAGCCCGTACTTGAGACAGTGTATGCCGCCTGAATTCTCGGCGACGTTGCCACCAATCGTGCACGCGATTTGACTGGAGGGATCGGGTGCATAGTAAAACCCGTCGGCTTCACAGACGCGGGTGATTGCCAAATTGGTGACACCCGGTTCGACGATCGCGCAGCGATTCTCAAGGTCGATTTCGAGAATTTTGTTCATGCGCGACAGACCCAGAACGATGCCGTCGCCAACCGGCAATGCGCCACCCGACAAAGACGTACCAGCCCCTCGGGGAACGATTTTCACATGGTTCGAGGAGCAAAATCCCAGTACAGCGCTGACTTGAGAAGCCGACTTCGGCAGCACGACGGCGAGAGGTTTCTGGCGGTAGGCGGTGAGAGCGTCGCTGTCATAGGCGACGAGCGCATCGGCCTCGCTGACAACGCCATCGGGCACCAGTTGACGCAGCCCATTTATGATGGCGGCGCGCCTTGCCAAAATCGTCGCATCGGGGGTCGGCATTTGCATGCGGGCGAGTATCTGCATCCCGGCGCATGAGCGCCAGGCAAATTGCCGCTGAAAACCCTGGAGGCTTAGCCTTGGCGGGCTTTGAAACGCGGATTTTTCTTATTGATAACGTAGACACGGCCTTTGCGGCGAACCACGCGGCAGTCCTTGTCGCGGCCCTTAAGCGATTTTAACGAATTCCTGATTTTCATTGGCTTCACCCGCGACGGCGGCCTTTTCCGGCCCCAAATTGAGGGGCGGAGCAATAGTGTGGCGCCCAAGCGTTGTCAATGCGCAAAGGCGCAACCTTGTGGCCGATTACCTTGCGTTTTGGCCCGACATCGTGGCATCGCTTGGTGATGTATGAGGTGCGCTCCGTGTTGTGTATTGCCCGTGTAAGCCTATTGGCGACAGCTTTGGTTTTGTCGCCATTGATCCTGAGCGCAAATGTCGCAAGCGCCCAGCCCAGTGTGCGCATGTCCGAGCCAGTGCCCGACAACATGCCAGACCGCAGCGCGGAGTTCTCGCGCTGGGTGGAAACCTTCAAGACTGAGGCCCTGGGCCTTGGAATCAGCGCGCAAACGCTGGACCTGGGTTTCAAGTTCGTGCGCCTCAATCCGCGGGTCGTCGAGTTGAATGAGAATCAGCCCGAGTTCAGCCGCGCCATCTGGGACTATATGGATGGAGCGGTGTCAGCGGAGCGGGTGTCCAAGGGCCGGACCATGATGCGCCAGAACCGCAAACCTTTGGCGCGTGCAGAACGTAAACATGAGGTCCCTCGCAGCATTGTTACGGCCATTTGGGGGTTGGAAAGCAATTTTGGCAGCAACCTTGGGGGCTTCAATGTCATTGAGGCTTTGGCAACACTGGCGTTCGAAGGACGGCGCGCCGCATTTGGGCGCGAACAATTGATCGCTGCTCTCAAGATCATTCAGTCTGGCGACGTCGCAGCTAGCCGTATGATTGGGTCTTGGGCCGGCGCGATGGGGCAAACTCAATTTATTCCAACTGTG
>VFKO01000408.1 GCA_009885515.1 Rhodobiaceae bacterium
CGGCTCAAAAGCGTGAAACCGCCGACCGAAAGCAAAGAGCGATACATCGACAACCCGAATCCGTGAACGATGTCACACCATCGCACACAACGCCCCACAACAAGGAAGGACGATTGTCACAGGCTGATGACTTACTTCCGCCTTAGCGCCGCGCGATCCAGATCGAGCTCGCCGATCGGAATCACCTCAATATCCCCCCGCACCGCTTTGAGTGCCTCCAGAAATTTCGACGCGTCTCCGACGATAATCAAGGTCGCCTGCTCTGCACCAATATACTTCCGTGCCGCCGCGCTGGCGGCACTGGCGTCAACCCGGCCCAACTTGATCGTATATTCGACGGACTCTTGCGCCGGCATGCCTTGCAGCACCAATCCGGCAATCGTTCCTCCAAGCCCACCCGCCGTCTGAATCTGCCGGCTAAAGCCTCCAGCCAAGAAGGTTCGCCGTTTGCCGACCGCAACATCCGTCAACGGCTCGGTCTTCAATCGATCAAGTTCGGCCAGAATGACCTTTGCCACGTCGGCTGCGGACTCGTTTTTCGTCTGCGCCGAGGCCGTTATCGCCGCCACGTCGTTACGCTGAGGCAGCGTACTGTACGAACCGTAACTCAACGCCCGCTTCACGCGAATTTCTTGAAACAAGCGCCCGTTACTGCCCGCACCAAGCACGGCGTTCGCCGTCGCCAACGCGTAAAAGTCAGGGTCTGTCCGTTTCAGCGCCCGCACGCTTGCGGACACCGCCGCCTGTCCCGCACCGGGCAAGTCGATCACAATCGTCCGTGGACGTTGCACCTCACCCGCGCGCTCGGCCGACGCCGTTTGCGCATCCCCCTTCGCCGCCCAGTCGCCGAAGATACGCGCAGCAAGGCCCATCGCTTGGGCCGGATCAATACCACCCGTTATCACCAGCGTCGCGTTCGCTGGATGCCACAATTGCTCATGCGCACGCACAAGATCGTCACGCCTCAGACTTTTCAAAGACGCATCCGTTCCGCTGGCAGGCACCCCGTAAGGCGCCGAACCATACATCGCGCGCTGAGCAACCAACCCAGCCAAGGTTCCGGGATTTTTCATCGCGACCGACCAACCATCCAGTGCGCGTTGACGCTCGCGACCGAACTCTGCCGCCGGAAACGCAGCGTTGCGCGCAACGTCGGCAAGCAGTTCCGCCGCCCCATCAAGCGTCGCAGTAGGCGCATTGGTACTCAGCGTAAAACCATCCGCACCTGCTTGCGCGTCCAATGTGGCCCCTAGAGACTCGATACCAGCGGCAATCTTTTCAGCCGACCGGCTCGCCGTGCCCTTGATCATAACTTGCGCCATCAAGCTTGCACGGCCTCCTTTGCCGGACGGATCCGATGCGGCGCCACCACCAACAACCAGCGTCAATGCCGCAAGAGGCACGTCGCTCGTCTTGGCAGCAATGACCCGCATGCCGTTCGCAAGTGTCTGTTCTGAAAGAACCGGAGGCACGACGGGCACGTCCATCGAGGGACCGGGAGGCGCTTGCCGTTGACCCTCGGGCGCCAGCTCATTTGGTATAGCCTTCGCCGTCGGCAATGGCCGGAATTTTGGCATTGGCACCGGATTACGCCAGCTGTCGGCCTCACCGGCCGGCCGCTTGGATTCATCGAGATAGCGGACATCGACACGCGAGGTCTCAGCCAGATACAGTCGTGCGACGCGTTGAACGTCGGCTGCACTCACCGCCTGGATCGCAGCCAAAGCCTTATCGGGCCAAGCCGGATCGCCTGTTGGCACCAGCGCTTCACCCATAAGAAACGCGCGGCCCGCATAAGTCTCGCGCTGACGCAAATCGTCGGCCAGCAACTCGGCTTTAGCCTCCGAAAGTTCGGAGCCGGTCACACCACCTGCCCGCAACCGCTCGATCTCCGTGCGCAAGACCGCCTCGGCCTCTTCAACTGTTTTGCCGCCAGACATCAGCGCAAACGGCGCAATACATCCGCCGTCTTCCACCAACTCGAATAGGGTCGAAGCTTCCGATGCGATGGAACCATTGACCAGCGACTGCTCCAATCGCGAAGACTTCCCCGACGCAAGAATAGCGTTCAGCACCGTCAGCGCGGGCGCGTCCTTGTGCGCCACCGGCGGCAATGGCCAAACGCTTGCGACGGCAGGCAAAGGTACATTTGGGGCGTAAGCCGTCACCGCACGCGCAGCTTTCCGAACCGGTTGCGTGCGATCGATCGCCAAAGACGCCGGATGCTTGCGCTTCGGAATCGCGGCAAAATATTTGTCGATCAGCTGGTTGAGGTGCTTCTCGTCGAAATTGCCGGATACAATCAAGCTCGCGGTGTCGGGACCGTAAAACGCCTCGTGGAACGAACGCGCGTCTTCCAACGACGCCGAGTCCAACTCCGCGATATTGCCAATCCCCGGCCGCCGGTTTGGCAACGTGTCGTAACATTGTTCTGAGAGCACAAAGCCAAACAACCGCCCATAGGCTGGCGCCAAATAACGCTGCCGCAACTCTTCCTTCACAACGCCGCGTTCGGTCTCGAAAACTTGCGCATCGACCACGGGTCTGGCCATACGTTCCGCATGCGTCCATAACATCGTCTCAAGATAGGCCGCAGGCACCAACTCGTAGTAGTTCGTTCTGTCATCGCCGGTCGAAGCGTTCCGCACGCCGCCCACATCTTCCGTCAGCTGATTGACCATGTTGAGCGGCATGTTGCGCGTTTTACGCGACAAAATATGCTCGAACAAATGCGCGAAGCCCGAGCGGCCCTCCGGATCGTGCTTTGAGCCCACCTCATACCACATTTGCACCGTGACGTTGGGCGTACTGCGGTCCTGCATTGTATAGATCGTCAGTCCGTTCTTGAGTTTGCGCGTTTCGTATTTAAGGGGCGGGACCGTCATTTGTCCCGTCGTACCGGCCGCAAGAACCGGTGCCGGCACCAAAAGCAAACTGGCCGCAGACAAGACGATTGCCGCCACGACGCCGAAATTCAATGTCATTTTCTAATTTCCCCAGCCCAAATCAACGCGCGCATTCAACAAATATTCCCCCAGAATAGCCAGGGTTAGAGCGCAACCTCACCAATTGTTGATCGTCCTTTCGCTCAAGGCGCGGCTTCCCAACTGCAATTGAGTATTTTTGGATCGAACACCGCTCCAATCAATAGACGCTTGCCCGCGCTCGCGCCGACACTGGCCCCGGAAATTTCCTCGCCTGCGTTGTAGTAGATTGTCTCGGCTACAAAGCTGCCTTTCCCATCGGCCTTGAGATGCATCACGTGACTGGGAGAAAACTTCTTCGCGTCACCAACATGGGCTAGAAAGTCCAGGATTTTCGAGTGCAGTCCGAGAACCAAATCGCCGTTCGCAAGCACGTCGATATTGTCGGCAAACCCCGGCACGTCTATCGACGCGCGCGGCGTAAGCGAGTTGGTTTGCGGATCGCGGTCATAGACATACACGCGACGCTCCGATGCTGCGGACACGTAAAGCGAGCGCCCGTCGCTGCTCATGTTAATTCCGTTCGAGCCGCCAAGGCCGGTAAGCGTCGTGGAGAAGTCCTGCCCATTGAAGAACTGCATTGTCGATAGTGGAAGCCTTCCAAAATCTTCAACCGTGCGCATCCAGCCGCTAACGTTCGCGTGATCGTTCGTGACAAAAAACCAATCCGGACCCACACCAACGATATCGTTCGGTGAAACAAGCCCGGCGCCCGTTACTGTCCGGCGGTGCGACAGCAGTGCGCCGTTCACATCGAATATCTCAATGGAGTGCTTTCCTCCTGCATGGTTGATGACGAACAATGTTTTCTTGCCGTCGCTGCCGCGGAAAAGACTGATGCCGTGCGGCTGAAATCCACCAGGCAATGCAGTCGCCGTGGCGTCAACCGGCGTGTCATTCAAAATGTTCAGCGCGTAAGTCCAAATCGCTCCACGGACTTTTTGCCCGGCGAATAATGCCCGTCTGTCGTAGCCCGAGAGGTAGGCAAGCCCAATTTCCCCATCGACGGCAATGTCTTCAACACCCACGACACCCCCCCATTGACGGGCGTACAAACACCAACGGCTTTGGTCTCGATGCTCAAAAACACGCCTGCCGCATTGAGAAAGAATAAGAGCCAGATTCCCGCAGCTGCGAGAAAAAGCAATAACAACCAACCTAATGTGCGCAGCATGTGAAACTCCCCTACAAAAATACCCTCGATCGCCCTTGACAACCACTCGCGCTTGTTCTATGTTTGTACACAAGCTTATATTTTAAAACCGGGCGGCCTCATGACAGGTATAGCATACACCCACGATCAGTCTTGCCCGCACGGGCTCTGCATTCATTCAAAAAGCGGTTGCACCAACGGGCTGAGAATGGATCATTCAACTCGCTAATCGAGAAGGCAAAACAACATACATTTGTGTCACTTTATTCTCAAAAAATCGGCGAAAAAAGCCAAATTTCACAGAATCAAGTGTCACTTTTTTCCAGCTGTGAACAATGAACCGAAGCCGTGCTATGCGGTGCGTTGAAGTCTCGACCTTCGCGCCCCAGGGGAAACTCAATGCCATCCATACTCAGCCCAAGCGAAACGGCAGGCCTCGCAGGCGCCTCATTGGACAGCCGCATCCGCCGCGCCGCCGGCCACGTCAGCGACCTTACGTTCGCCCGCATCTCAAAGCGCTTGCGCGACGACGCACTTGAAAACGAACTAACTTACGAACGCGACGGAAAAATGGAAGCCATTCCCGTCATGTTGCGTCCGTTATTGGCGATGAATGAACAATTGGGCTATGTCCAATTTGTCTGCCAGCGCCTCACCGAAGCGCTTAAGCGTCTGCCATCGCTCTATCTGAACGCCGCCAATATCCGCCAAATCATCGCGATCTCACCCGGCGAAGAAGCGTGGCTCCGTGAAATGTGGACGCCAGCCCATGATCGCAACAATACCGTCTACGGCAGGCTCGACGCCGTTTGCGATTTTACCGCCTCAACCTGGCAGGACACACTGCACTTTATGGAAGCCAACCTGTCCGGCGTCGGTGGCATAAATTACTCGCCGCTCGCAGAACACCTAGTCATGCGCGACATCGTTCCAACCCTTCTCGCCCATGACCCCACTTTGCGCATCGAACTGCCGCGCGACCAGCGCGACCTCTTCATTCAAGTGTTGATCGACCATGCCCGCGCCATTGGCCGCGACACCTGCCGACTCTGCTTCGTGGAACCTAAATACGCGGAAGACGGCATCAACGAACAATCCGTACTCACCGCATACTTCGCCAAGAAACTCGGCCTCACCATTACCCACGCCGACCCTTCCGAACTTCGCGTCAAAGACGGAGAAGTCTACTACGAAGACAATTGCGTCGACGTAGTGTATCGCGACTATGAAACACGCGACCTCATCGAAGCCGAAGCAGAACTGGGTAAACCACTCGACGGCATGCGGGCACTGTTTAAACAAAACCGGGTCGTGTCGTCCATGGTCGGCGACTTCGATCACAAAAGCTGCTGGGAAATTCTCACCGACCCCGCCATCGCCGAAACCTACTTTAATGCCGAGGAATGCCGTGTATTCCGCCGCCATGTCTTATGGACACGCGTCATCAATGACCGGCGTGCATCATTGCCACACAATGTAGAGGGTGATCTGCTTAAATTCACCCGCAGCCATCGCGAACAGCTCATCATGAAGCCCAACCGCTCGTATGGTGGCGTAGGCGTCACCATCGGCCCGGCCACCACTCAGGCCGACTGGGACCGCATCCTCGACGAAGCCGTCGCCAGTGCCGGCGATCCCGACCTCTCTTGGGTCGTGCAATCCATTACCCGACTTCCGGTCAGTGAATTTCCCATCGTCGCCCCGGACGGCCGCGTCCACAGCGAACCCTTTTATTCCGTCATGGGTTTTGCACCTACAGATAGCGGCCTCGGCATCATGTGCCGCGTGAGCCAAAAGCAAGTGGTCAACGTCGCTCAACACGGCGGCATGGCGGCCGTGTTGGTCGGACACGCCCCGGCAGAGCTCCGCGTTCCCAAACGCTCACTCAATCGGGTTGAAAGCGCAGAGCAATCTTTGCGCAAACAAATCTCAGACATCATGCATTTTGACAATGCCATCGCCGTCCTTGAGTGGGACGAAGAAACAGTTCTCCCACATGGATCCCACGAGGAACGTGGCGAACAACTCGCAGCCCTCGAAGCCGCACGCCACGGCCTCTTGACGTCTGATCACCTGGGCGATCTCATCGAAGAAGTTGTCATCGAGATTGAGCCCGGCAATCGTTGGCAACGCGAAATCCACATTCTGCGCGAGCTTCGCCAAGCAGAGATGGCATTGCCAGCTGATCTGGTCCGCGCCTTCGCCAGCGCACGTTCACGCTCTACGGGCGCATGGGAAGAAGCGCGTGACAAAAATGATTTCAAACTTTTGAGCAATTCTTTGGCAGAAACCGTGAACCTGCTGCGCCAGACTGCCGACGCATTGGACAGCACCGCCGATCCTTATGACGTCCTACTCGACGAGTATGAGCCGGGCATGACCCGCGCGCGTTTGGACCCCGTATTGACCGATCTGCGGACACGCCTTGTACCCATGGTGACGGCTGCCCGTTCGAAAACCGCGTCCTGGCCAACCGCCATCGTCCACACACGCAAAGCACCCGACGCGGACATGTGGAATCTTTGCCGGGACATACTCACCAGGATCGGCTTCAACTTCAAGCGCGGACTACTGGATCGCGCAACCCATCCTGGCACCTCGGCCGTTGGCTTCGACGACGTACGCCTTGCACTGCGCACCCAAGGCGACGACATAGCAAGCACCATCCTGGTCACGCTTCATGAGGGTGGTCACGGGCTCTACGATCAAGGATTTGCTCGCAATGATCGCGGCACACTGCTGGCACAAGCGCCATCCATGGGGCTGCACGAAGCACAAGCGCGCCTCTGGGAAAACCACGTGGGCCGCAGCCAGGCGTTTTGGAATTTCTTGTTTCCGGTCATGAAAAAATCGCTGGGAAGTGCCGTCGACGGACTCGATGCTCAGTCGTTCTTTCAAGCCGTCAATCACGTGCAGCCAAGCCAAACGAGGGCCAATGCCGACGAGCTCTCGTATCACTTGCACATCCTTCTACGCTACGAATTGGAAGTCGCCATGATCGCAGGCAATCTCAAAGTGGCTGATCTCCCCAGCGCGTGGAACGAACGCAGCCAAGCACTCATCGGTGTCAATCCTGCTTCCTATCGCCATGGCGTACTGCAAGACGGGCATTGGCCGGCCGGCATGTTCGGCTATTTCCCAACCTACACAATAGGAAGCCTTTACGCGGCACAACTGGCCGAAACCTATTCTCAAAACAGCAAGCTGGACGATGAGATAGAACGAGGCAACTTCGCGTCATTGCTGAACTGGTTGCGTAAATCGACCCATGAACCCGGCGATCTTTTCTCCGCTGAAGACCTGATAAAAAACACGACCGGTCAACCGCTGGATAGCGAAGCCTATTTTCGCCACATCGACAGGAAATTCCGCTGACGATTACCCAATGGACAAATCATCGGCACGCCGGTTAAATCGCCATCGCATTACGACTTTCTCCAGATCGGCCAACGTGGCCGCATCCTTGCCCCACATCTCTGAAAAGAATGTGCCCGCACCCGCGGGCAGCTGAGATGGCTCTAGGCGCGATAACCGAATACGCATCGGCATGCTGACGCCCTGCCCGATTGCGATGGCCTCGCCATCACCTAGCGATGAAAGAAAGTCCAGCAATCTCGCCGCACAGTCTGCGGAACGCGCGCGCACGGCCTGTTGATCTGCATCATTTGACAGGCGGTAAGCAAATATGGTGCTGCATTGAGACAGCAGCGTCGGGTCAAGCTCGGATGGCCGCTGTGTAATGACACCCAGCGATATTCCGTACTTCCTCCCCTCCTTCGCAATGCGTGCAATCGACTGCCGGGTCGGTTCAAACCCCAGCGTCCGGTCCAACGGCGCATAGCGATGGGCTTCTTCGCAAATCAGCGTCAATGGCAAATGCCCTTTGCTCCAAACGCCAAGGTCAAATGCCAGCCTACAAATCACAGAAATCACGACGTTCAAAATTTCCGACGGGACGGCAGACAAATCAAGAATGGTCACCGGCTTTCCATTTGTCGGAACACGGAATATCCGGCCAATAATTTCACTCAGTCTGTCTTGCACCGTCAAACTGCCGAACATGAAAGCATAACGCGGATCCGCCATCAAGGTTTCAATACGCGCCTTAATGCGGCGCAGCGCAATGACACTACGCGTCCGATCCAGCTTGCCCATTTGATCGTCCAAATAAGCGGAAATGTCGGCAAGCCGGAACGGTGTCGGAGAATCGACTCCGGCCGAAATGGAGTCTCCAACGCGCCGTAATGGCGCTCCCTGTCGCGCCACTATCCCCTCCCCGGCGCGTCTTTTTGCATTCATGACGGCTTCATGAAGTATTTCCATGTCTTCAGCTTGGGCGACATCGGACGTCACAAACACGCTCGCCAGTTCGTCAAAACTCAACAGCCAATAGGGAAGAAATAAGTTCGCCGGGCTGACAATTTCCGCCTTGCCGCGAAACGCCGCGCTGTACTCATTATGCAGATCCAATATAACAACGCGTGCCGCCGGATATTTATCGATAATCCCGTGCAGCATCGCAGCCACGCCACAAGACTTACCCGCGCCAGTCGATCCCACAACCGCAAAGTGCTTCGACAAAAGATCATCGACCAGAACATGGGCCGGAACCAGAGAGTCTTGATAGAGCGTACCGATCTGCACCGACGGACGACCCCGTGATGAGTAGACCTCCGCTAGATCCCGATAGGTGGCAAGACTAAGCGAATCGCCAAGTGTCGGCAAAACAGTGACACCACGTTTGAATCGACGGTCGCCTGTAAGCGCATCCGCTAAAATCTCGCCGACGAGGTCAAGCTCCACTAAGCGAAGCACGCTCTCCCCGCCGGCAAGTTCGGCGGTTGGGACCGAAAGACTGGTGACCACCCCGATGACAATTGACATCGGCGTGTGAATAGCAACGGCGGATCCGATAACGATTCTCTCGTCGAGATCTACGCCCAGCGGCCGGCGGGCGTCAAAGGCTGCTATCGCCTGCCCGCCCTCGACCGACACGATATGTGCAAAACGGCTTCCCGGAACCACCGCCACTGGTTGCTCGGAAATATTTACGTGACTGGCGAAAGCCGGCAAGGCCTCCGGCGCAAATTGTGTCGACTGCATGGCAAATTTCTCCCTGCCCTAAATCCGATCCGGAGTGTTACATGATCCTGGAAACGTCACGCTTGCGCATGTGCCCCTCCCGGGGCTGCTGCTCAACTCAAACCGGCCACCCTGGGCCTCACACAATTTTTCCACAATCGTCAACCCTAGACCTGTACCTTCTTGTGCGCGCCTCGATGCGCTTCTAACGCGTCCAAAACGCGATTGCGCATGTTTGAGCTCTGCCTGATTCATTCCCGGTCCATTGTCCGACACCCGAAGCACCACGCCACCACCTGCGCTCAGCTTCGTTTCGACGGAAATTTCCCCCCCGGGCGGTGTAAACTTAATGGCATTCGACAGCAGATTAATGATGATCTGTTTTGTTCGCAGCGGGTCCAGCCGTACCAACGGCAATCCATCATCCGAATGCGCGGTCAAAGTTTGGCCCTTGGCGTCCGCCATTGCAGCAACAAAGACCGTCCCCGTTCGCACGATTTCAGGCAGTTCGCAACTTTCAAGCTCAACGACAGGCTGACCACTTTCAAGTCTCGCCAGATCAAGCATATCGTTGATGATGCCAAGCAAATGGTGGCCAGCCCCGCTTATGTCTCTCGCATATTCTTTGGTCTTAACGAAATTATCTTTCGAAATATCTGTAAGCGCCAACACCTCCGAGAATCCGATTATGGCATTCAGAGGTGTCCGCAAATCGTGGCTCATGTTCGCGACGAAATCGCTCTTGGCGCGGTTGGCCAGTTCAGCGTCAATCCGGGCGGCGTTGAGTCGATTTTCCGACCTCAGTCTTGATATTGCAGCTCCCGCAAACTCGGCATAGAGGCGCAAGAAACTCCGTTTCTTTGCACCGCCATCACCACTTCTATCGACCGCTGCCATGCGCACCTCTCATGATCGCACGAGGCTAAGCGGCTGCGGTTAAGGCGGCCGCAAAACAAAAACGACAAATGTTTGGATCGGCCCTACTAAGAAGTATTAAGCTCAACGCTTCGTTGACGGCGCGGACTTTACTCGCGGAAAAGGTAATTCGGTCACATCGCTCACGCTTGCGACCGGCCTACCGCGTCGTGCCACTGTTCATCAGCAAATCCAAACCGCGCAACCCCTTCTTCAGCTGTTCGGTAACCTCGCGCGCCGCAGCCGGACTGCGGATGATACGCGGGCGCAAGAAAATCAGCAGCTCGGTCCGTGCGCCGGTTATCGAGGTCGAAGAAAACAGGTGCCCCAGCACAGGAATTTCCTTCAGCACCGGCACGCCACTGTCGCCGTGAGTATCGCTTTGCCGCATCAAGCCGCCCAATGCGATTGAATCGCCGTCCTGGACGGCAACGGTGCTGGATAATTTCCTCTGTTGGATCGTTGGCGAGTCGATACCCGACGATTTTGTCGGAACGGCAGAGCTGACCTCTTGATTCACATCGACAAACACGGTGCCGCTTTTGCCGATCCGCGGCGTCACGCGTAGCACGATGCCGGTATCTCGAAACTGAACCGAATTGACGATTGTCGGATCGTTGGCATCGCGAACGCCTGTTGCCGATTGAGTGATGATCGGCACTTGATCGCCGACTTGCAACGATGCGGTTTTGTTATCAAGTGTCAAAAGTTTCGGTGCCGAGATGACTTTTATATCGGTAACCTCCCCCAGCGCACTCAAGGCGATATCAACATCGGGAATCGTGTAAGTGAAGTTGAACCCCGGCACCAATGCCGCAGGCTTCAAGGCGCGCCCGAGCGAGAAATTTTGGTTGCCGCCATTTTTGAAGAACCACTCGACTCCAAATTGCAAAGTGTCGTTCAGAGTCACCTCGACGATCGTCACCTCGATCAACACTTGATCCGGCGCAATGTCGATCTCTTTGAGAAAACGCTCAAGCGCCGCATACTCGCTGGCGCTCGCACGGATGATCAGCGCGTTGTTGGCACCGTCAAGCGCGATTTGCAAACCCGAACTACGGCTTTCGCCACTTGCGTTGTTGGTTTGCGGACCGGCAGGCGGCGGACTGCCACCCTGCAAAGCGGCTGCCGCATTTGGACCGGGGGCTTCATCGGCCGCATTGCTGCCTTGGCCCAAACTCACCGAATTTCCGTACACCGCCGACAACGAACGCGCCACGTCTTCGGCCTTGGCATTCTGCATGCGATAGTAATAGACGCCGCGGCCGGGACCGTGCGGCGGCACGTCAAGCCGGTCGACCCATTTCTGCACAGCGCTCAGCTGCGCCGAGCGTGGCGAGACGACCAGTAAGGTATTCAGCCTCGCCAATGGCACAAACCGCAGGAGCGACGCACTGGCCCCACCTGTCGTCTGAAACACGCGCGTAAGTTCCTGTGCCAACGTGGCGGCCTCGACATGCTCTGGCCGAATCAACGCGTAGGACATGCCTTTGAGATAGTCGACGTCAAACAGCCGGATTGTGTCCAGCATCGCGGCACGTTCTTGGCCTGTGCCGGCAATGAACAATAAATTGCGTTGCGCATCCGCGGACACAACACCCCCTGCAGGCGCAATAGGCTCAAGTATTTTCTGCATTTCCGCGACGGCGATAAAGCGCATCGAGACGATCTCTATGCCGTAACCCGGAAGACGCGAACGCCGGCTGCCCGAGAGCTCGAACCCGTCGATGCGCTTCTGCGCTTCCGTTGCAGGCACGACATTGTAAACGTTGTGGGCAAAGACGATAACCGCCCCATTGACTTTCAATGCCGTTTCAAGCGCGGCCACGACATCCTGTTTGCGCAGAGGCGTACTCGTCCTCAGCGTGATCTTCCCTTGCACTTGCGGGTCAACCGAATAGGGGACTTTGAGTATGTCCCCTAAAACCGTGCGCACGACGTCTTTAACATCGGCATCGGCAAAATCAAGAATAACGTCCCCGCCTTTTTGCCCATCGCGCTGACGCGACCCTTGATTCACGAACCTGCTGTCGCCTTCGAATATCTCGGTTTTAGGCAGCTGAGCGTTGTTCGCGCCTTCGCGCTCAATCACGACACTTGCGGGCGGCGGGCCTTCCACAGGTCCCAACGACTCACCCATGCCCGGCGCACGCGATTGGGCGACGAAGTCGTCATCCAGGGTTTCACATCCGCCCAGTCCAACGGACATGCCCAGCACTAAAAGGATTATCCCCGAATTCCGGGAACGCAATGATGTGACACAACGCAACGTTAAAGGCCTCACCACAAACCAGCCACAAGACGAACAATGGGAAATCTCACCGGTCGTCTAGCGATACAGGCTGTCAATTAAGAAATTGTATACCTCAACTAGGTTTCCTTTTCGTTTCTAAGGCTGCGCCGCAGAGTTCCGCGCCTTGGGAATTGTAAGAAGTTCCCGACGCCCGGCACCCGAGACGGCGACGCCAGCCGCGCTAATCCGCCCAATCGTCCAGCCGTCAAAAGTGTCACCGGGTTTCAAAGTCATCACGGTTCCGCCCTCTTTCTGAACCAGCGCCAGTTGGATTTGGCTGTCACCAGTCAGACCCAATAGGCGGTATTGAGACAAATCGCCAAGTGCTGGGGCCGCAATCGCGCCGGATCCGGTAGCAACCGCTGCCACCACAGGATCGGGCCGGCGGTCGGGATTGAAAAGCGGCCTGAGTGTTACCAAATCGTAAAACTCAAAAACCGGCACCGGCTGCAGCTTGAGCAGCGGCGGCGCCTTGATCTCCAGGGGTGGTACGGTTTGAAACAGGTCCAGCACGCCAAATGGCGAAGGCACGAACGCCAGGGCCCCAGCGACAAGTCCAGCAACTGCGGCACCGATCATTACCCGGCCAAATGCGCCATCTTCACCCAGCGCATTCATGGCGCACGCATATAGGCTGAAACGACAATCTCAACCTGCAGCCGGTTTGGTTGGGCGAGCGGAGTGGTCATGGCCCAGTCACCGTCAGGATCGCGAATAACCAGCTTTTCGACCGTCAGCAATGGCCGCGCCTTATCAATAACATACAGTGCGTTGACAAGCCCCTTGACATCCGCCTCTACCGTCATTTGCACCGCGATCTTGACCAAGGCCCCTTCGAGAGCTTCTGGCAACACTTGACTGCTCGTCACCGACGATGATGTGTTGACAAACATCTGGCTTAGATGTCCCTGTAATTGCGCAATCGCCAGTGCTGACTGCGGCGCGGAATAGGTCAGACCCTGAATTTCCGGATTGGCCGCAAGCTTTCTTGCTTCAATTTCAAATCTGGGCGCCGCATCCGCGAGTGCCGTCATGGCCATGACCTGCCGCTTCAGCTTGTCGATGCGTTCGCCGTGCATCGACGACGAAGCCCATAACGGCAGCACCAGAAAAAAAAGCATGACGAGCATCAGAAGAGCCAGAATGGTGACAGCAGCAACGCGCCGTCTCCACGGCAAAAGCTCAAGCATCATGGCTTGGCACCTCCTTCAACCTTCAGCGAAATCTCAAAGCGGTCTTTGTTCGATTCCGGGCGCCGCAAAACAGGCGACCTGAACGTAACGTTGTAAAATAATTTTGATGAGTCAATTTTTGAGATCAGTTGCGTTGCCTCGTTAGCCAACCCCGCCAGCTCGATCCCGTCACTCGAGTACTTGAATTCCGTGAGCCGTGCGGTGTCGGGCAAAAGCGCCGTGAGTTCCTTCAATGACCCCAAAACCACTCCAGGCTTGTGCCTTTGCGCAATTGCAATAGGCTGTGTCATGCCTACAACCCGTTGCCGCAGAGCGGCGCCACGCAGGGCCAGAGGCCGCAATTCAACAATTCGCGACCTCCAGGCCTCGACCTCCCGCTCGCGCGCCGCATCCCACAACACGCCTGCGAAATACCAACTGCAAATGGCCGCCACCATGAGTCCCGCCTTGATGACGGTTGAGCGCTGCGACGCCGGTGGTTGCGCGGCTCGAAGATTGAACCCTGCCCGCTCGCCTGCAGCATCTTCAAAATCGATGACGCTCGCCTTGAATCCCAGGCGCGTCAGCCGTTGCTCAAGCCCATCGACTGCGGCACGTGGCGTAATCGCGGCATCCACACTCAATTTGCCTTCAATCGCGTCGCGTGCCGCAATACGCACGGCGAAACGAACGGCATCGGATTTGAAAGGCGTCAAGCGGTCAATCTGAAGTTCAACCGCAGAAAGCACCTGATGCTCCGGCATCATCGGCAGTTCAATGCGCCGACGCAGCACCGTAGCACACGGCAACACAACGGCCAGCTCGGCCAGCCCGAAATTTGGTGCCGCTTGCAAAATTTGATCGGCGATACCCTTGTCGTCTTGGCTGGAGTCGATGTCCAAAGCCTGGACATCAGGCAGACCGGGAACGATGTGCCACAGACATCCGCGAACATACAGAGTTGAAAGCTCCACCGGCTTGGGAAACATCCCGTGCGCCCAACCTGGCGCCAGCTCGGCGATTTCCCCCACCCACCACTGGAAAAACCGGCGTGCAAGAACAGGCAGATCCGCCATCCGCGCCGGCGGGTTCAAATCAATAGTGATCGGACGATCGGACACGAAAGACTAGCCATCTCCAACTTGTGAACCCAGCCGGTTCAGGCTTGCAGTTGAACACAAACGCTCTTCACTCCCGGTTAAACCACGCACCAGCGCCCAATCTTGATCGTTTGGCACACCCTCGACTGCCTCTAAGGCCCGCTGATGTACTTTTCTCGTTTTTCCGTGCATGTGTACATGATAAGGATTTCTGCCATTTCTCATTGCGTCTTTTTCGGAATATTTCCCGGAATTCTGCGATAT
Source organism: Rhodobiaceae bacterium (assembly GCA_009885515.1). Taxonomy (GTDB): domain Bacteria; phylum Pseudomonadota; class Alphaproteobacteria; order Micropepsales; family Micropepsaceae; genus SZUA-430. Next base: position 14,964 of record VFKO01000408.1, read on the forward strand.
CTTGTTAGCGTGCACGATACATGCATGAGAAAGCTGAACTGCCCCTCACCCGCCGCGGCTGCGAAATCGTCTACCGCGCACGCCCTCACTTGGCACAAATTCATAACACCCCTACGATCTCACGTTAACAAATGCTTATAACACACAAAAGATACAAAACAAGAACATAATTACCCTGGTAGCGCTTGCATCTTGCCCGCTCTTACTTTCAAGGGCGGGCAAGATGCCGACGTTCCCAGCAAAACACGCCATCAATTAAGTTATGGCTGCCCCGCATTGAGATTAGTTTTTGGACCAAACAGGACCGTACGCTCGGTCCAAAACTGCACAGTTAAAAAACGGCGCATTTCCGCTGGTTGGGGGACTAGGACTCGAACCTAGATAAGCAGAGTCAGAGTCTGCTGTCCTACCGTTAGACGATCCCCCAATGGCGGGCGCCTTCTTAACCCTTGGGGCCCAGCGCTTCAAGGGCTTCGCGTTTGCCAAAACAAGCCCTAAATAGGTGTCCAGGCCAACTATCGAGTCAAAACCCGCCCCATGCCCGTGCGCGCCGAATCCTTCGACTTCATTTCCAATCTCGACACCATGTGGGCGGTGGTCGCGGGCGCCTTGCTGGCCACCGCCGGCGGCTTCGTCGCGGCCCAAATCGAGCACCGTGTAGATACCCGCCGCCGCGAACGCCAGGCCGCGCTATTCTTTGGTGAAGTGATGTCGATGATCCGGGCCACCGCCGAATCCGCCGAACGTACGCGCCTTGTCGGTGATCCCTACGGACCGGTGACCATGCGTCTGCTTCGCATGGTTCGCCGCGAGCTTGACGTTTATGATCGAAACCGCGAACGCCTGTTCGAACTGCGCGCACCCGCCATGCGCGCCCGCATTCACACCACACTGCTACGCGTCATGATGGGTGTCGAGGGCACAATAGAATCCGCCGACGACGTCATCGGAATTGAGTCCGAACTGGCCATCAACCCGGACCTGGCGGGCCCACGCCTGGCTCACCTGCAATCCCGCCTGGAGCTGCAAAAACAACGCCGTGACTTTTCTTTCGACTTTCTGACCGAATCCTCGGCACAGGCCGTGGAACTGGCAAAGAAGCTGGAACCCATCGCTCGCGTTGATTTTTCAGCCTTGATCAAGGCAACCCGCGACGCGTGAGCTCACACGCGCCACTCATAGTGCCAAGTCTTCAAGCCGGAAGTCGCGTTGACGCCTTCGCCCCAGCGCCGGAAACCTTCACGCTCGTAAACCCGCACCGCCCGCACATTGTCTTGATTGACGTCAAGAAAAAGCCGGGACGGCGCACGCCGCTTAGCCTCATCAACCAGCGCCTTGGCAGCACCCGTACCCCAATAGCGCGGGTCAACCGCCAGTTGATCAACATGCCCGCTTTTAATGTCGACGGTCACAAATCCAGCCATATCGCCGTTCGCTGTATTGAAGGCGCAGGCAATCTCGATGCCCTGATCATTGAGCGCGATGATGCGCTCGCCCGCCCACACGCGCCGCGCTTCGAAGCCAATCGCGGGCATGGCCTGCGACCATGCGGCAATCCACAAATCAATCAGTTCGCATAAATAGGCGTGGATGAACGGATGGAATTGAAATTTCAAACTTCGCTCACTGAGCTGCTTCCTTGTGCGGCTCACTCCCTAACTCATCGCGTTCATCACCCCGGCGAGGGGAGTCTGCATAGTCGACTTCACGTACAACATCGGTATCGTCGTGACGCACCTGATCGTCCTGTTCGGCCTGCGTCTGAGCAGACGCGTCACTGGCCGCCTGATTGGCCGCAGCTTGCTGAGCTTCGAATATCTCGTCGCGCTGGTGACGGATAAAGGGCGCCGTGTCCTTCAGCTCGTCATAGAGGCCAAACGTCAGGCGCTTGGCACGCGCAATCAATTGACCATAATCATAAGAGGTGATGCGCACGTTCCGGTGCCGGCCCTCGACCCGCGGATTGCCTTCATATTCGTCAACAGCTCCACCAATCACGAAAACATCGACCGGATCGCGCTCGCGAATTGAACCGCTGCGAATAAGGTCGCGCACATTGTTCCAAGCTTCCATCTGCTGCTCGCCGCCGACGGTCACCCGTGCCCCTTTGAGGTCGATTACAAGCGTCGGCTCACCGTCTTTGTACAAACCAGTATGCAATCCAACACCGGCAGACGCCTTCGCAACCGCGCCCAATTTCGTATCAACTTCAAACTGCCCATCGCCAACAACATACTCGGGCTCAAACACCCACAAGGCCCGTTCGGCCATCGCGTTGCCTTCACGCTCAAGCATGTTGTGAGGATCAGCCCAAACCATTTCCATTTCGCTGATCGACGCCAACCGTTCCTTCATCCGCTCAAGCACGGCAGATGCTCCGGGCGCGCCCCAGTCCGCCAACATCTGACTGAGCAGCGTCGCATCTTGCGCTGTTGCTCCCAACAACCGGGCTGCCGCCTCTTCCGGTGGCCGCGTTCCCAGACGTAACCACTCAAGCAGTATGCCGCCCTGAGCCAGTTTGGCCGTCAGTTCCTGCACCTCGCGCCGCTCCGCCTCGCTGTTCACCGGCAAAGGTTCACCAGCAGCGGGCTTTGAACCCATCGCCATCTTTAAGCCGCGATTATCCTGAGACAACCGCTCGATACGCATTTTGAGATACGAGCGCCGACGCTCCTCTGACCACACAACGGCCAGAGCCGCCAGGAGTGGCGCGGCGACTGCGATAATAAATAACAGGAATGATCCCATCTATGGGCCCCCACCCGACGCGCCAAGAACTGTGAAATAACTTCCCCAATCAAGCGTATTCTATACCAGTATTCCCCCTGGGGGTAGCAACCCTAATTAAATTAGCCTTACGAACCTATCCGGCGGGAATCCTCAGCATTTTGGCCCTTGACCAAAACTTTTTTTACGAGGCCACGCACCCGGCGCTTCACCGAGGGTATTTCTTCCAAAGCAACTCACATGGTTTTCACTCGAATGTGAAAGTCATCTTTTCAAATTTTAGGGGAGTGTGTCCTCACATTGTGATTGTGTGCCTTCAATAGTCGCGGGGGGAAAATGCGCGGTTCGATGGGGGTGCCGTCAAGTTTGACGGCTATGGGACTTATTGCGTCTTTGCTGTGCTTTGACGCGCAGGGCGCCGGTGCGCCACCGGCGCGCGATTTTCAAACGTATCAGCCAAGTGTCAGGCCGACGCGGATCGAGGCTAGTGACGCGCCGTCCATCGACGGCGACATTTCCGACGCCGTTTGGGCGCAGGCGCCATCCATCGACGAGTTCTATCAATTGGACCCCAAAGAGGGCGCGCCCGCGTCTGAGCGCACCGTCATCCGCATTCTCTATGACGAAAACAACATTTATTTCGCCATCCATGCCTATGACCGGGA
>VFKO01000306.1 GCA_009885515.1 Rhodobiaceae bacterium
AAGACAAACGACCAGCCCAGTCGCTCAGCGTCCGTCGCGTATGCTGTGGCATCGACAAAGCGCTTGAACCGCGCATTGGTCACAGCACAGCAATCGATGAGGAACGCATCGACCTCGACAAGTCGCGACGGGCCCTCACCATCGGCAAGTGGTCCCTCATTGCGGTCGCAACCATAGCGGAACGAACCCGCAGGAATGAGCGCCATGTCGGCATCGTCCTCACCCGGCCAGTCGGCAGCCAGGGACGGCATGGCCGCAGTTTGCGAGCCGCCAGAACGTCCAGGGCTGCAACAGCCGCTCATTGCCGCGACATGTCAGTCTTCATCTGCGCCGTCTGCGCTTCGGCCTCGGCACGCCGTGAGCGCTCAGGCAGCTCGATGACCAGCCGCTTGATCTGTCCCTGAAAATCGAACGGTGGCTCATAGTCGTCGCTGACGCTCGAGCCTGCGTCACGGCCGGCATCCATGCCCGCCGACGAAATCATCCGCAACACGGTGGGCACTTCAACACTGCCACACGCAACGTCATTGATGAGCACCGTCGCCCGTCCCCTTTCGCCCACTTTCTCAAACGACACCGCAACCGTCGAGGCGCCCACAGGCACCGGAATATCCGATACCGCCTTGTGATGCTTCGTGAACAGATTGTAGTCAAAGACCAGCCGGTCTTTCAGCACATAGAACGCCATGCCGTTGTTGCGCGTACCCAACGCGAACAGGGCGCCTTCGGTGGTAGCCGACGCGCGCACAATCTCGGCGCTGGCGGTAAAGCTGCGATTGCCCAGCGGCGGTGACACCTCGCCCGTCATATGCCCGATCGGCGGGTAAAACACGAAGCGCCGCCGGTTGCGCGGCGTGCCCGCGCGGGGTGGAATGCTCCACAGCTCGCGGCTGCGGTCATCCAGCGGCAGCACCCCGTACTGTCCGGCCTCACTCCACCATAGTTCGACCATCTCTTTGAGTTTCTCAGGCTTGGCTTGCGCCAGATCGCGGCACTCCGAAAAATCCTCATCGAGATGATAGAGCTCCCATCGGTCGCTCTCAAAGGGCTTGCCGGGCGGATGATAGGTCACCGCTTTCCAGCCATCGGCCCAAATGCCGCGATGGCCGTACATCTCGAAATACTGCGAACGCTTTTGCGAAGGCTCTTCCGCCGCCGCACCAGGAAAAGCATAGGCAAGGCTGACGCCATGCACGGGCGACTGCGCCACGCCCTTGATGCTCTCGGGCACATCGATGCCCGCAAGTTCCAGAATGGTCGGCGCAATGTCGGTGACATGATGGAACTGCCGCCTGAACCCGCCTTTGTCCAAAATTTGTTTCGGCCAATGCGCGATCAGTGGGTCGCGAATGCCACCGCCATGTGTGTTCTGTTTGTAGCGCTTGCCCGGCGTGTTCCCAACTTGCGCCCACCCCCACGGATAGTTCGCATTGGACTTCGCGCCGCCGATGTCGTCGATGCGCGCCAGAATTTCCTCAGTCTTTTCCGGGATGCCGTTGAAGTACTTGAACGTATCGATGACGCCGATCGGTCCGCCTTCCTGGCTCGCCCCATTGTCGGACATCAGCAGAACAAGCGTGTTGTCGAGTTCGCCGATCTCGCCCAGAAACGAGACCAGCCGCCCGACCTGCGCGTCGGCATGATCCAGAAAACCCGCAAACGCTTCTTGCAGGCGGCAGGCGAGCCGCTTGTGTTCGGCCGACAGACTGTCCCACGGCTCCACGCCCTGATTGCGCGGCGCCAGTTCCGTGCCGGCAGGAATGACCCCCATTTGCAATTGCCGCGCAAACCATTGTTGGCGAACGGCGTCCCAACCGGCATCAAATTTTCCGCGATATTTGTTGACGAATTGTTTAGGCGCCTGATGCGGCGCGTGCGTCGCGCCCAGCGCCAGATAGAGAAAAAACGGCCGTTCACTCACCGCCGACTTCTGATTGCGAATGCAATCCACCGCCTGGTCGATCAGATCTTCGGACAGATGATAGCCCTGCTCGGGCGTGCGTGGCGGATCGATCGGCCGGTTGTCGCAATAAAGCTCCGGCGTGAACTGATCTGTTTCGCCCTGCAGAAATCCATAGAAGCGATCAAAGCCGCGCGCCAAAGGCCATTGATCGAACGGCCCCGCAGCACTCGTTTCCTCCATCGGCGTCAGGTGCCACTTGCCCACCATGAACGTCGAATAGCCGCACGGCCCCAACATCTCGGCCAGCGTTCCCGCACTCTTGGCAACGCTGCCGGTGCAATTGGGATATCCGGTGTTCCAGTTGGCAAGGCCGCGCATGCCGACGGAATGATGATTGCGCCCCGTCAGCAAGGCTGCGCGCGTCGGCGAACACAAGGCCGTCGTGTGGAAGTTCGTGAACCGCAGGCCGCCCGCCGCTAACCGGTCGATGTTCGGCGTCTCGATACTCGAGCCGTAACAACCCAGATGCGCAAACCCCAGATCGTCGAACAGAATGATCATCACGTTCGGCGCGCCAGGCTTTGGACTGGGCAAATTCTCCCAATGCGGCTTGGAGTCCGCAACTGTTCGTCCGATCTTGCCCTTGAATGGCGTAGAGTTGGTCATGACGCTTGTCCTTGGCTGGTTCCACAGTATGTGTTTAGTGGACGCACCATCCAAAGGCAATTTCATGTCTGCGGCTATCCAGGGAATCGGCGCTTGGCACTTGATCGCACCGGCCACTTGGGTTTTGCCTCGAACACGACCGACGACCCTGTGCTTATAGTGCGATGTGTGCCATTTCATTCTCGATCCGCCGGAGACCCAGATGATGACCTTGAACGATACCAAAACTTCCGACCCCAAAGTGCGCGGTCTGATGCAAGGATTTCCCCCGGCCACGGACAAGACCGTGCGCATGGCTGACGGTTCGAGTTGGTCCTTCCCCAACACTCGCTGGTCGTTCAGCCATCAGCGCGAGTTGGTGCCGAACGCAAATGTCCGGCGCGGAACTGGGGCGGCCTGTCCATTGCCGGAGAACTTGCGCGACGATCTTGATGGTGTGACGTTGGCGACGATGGACGGCGATAACCTGACGTGGCGCCAATCCTTGGACGCCAACTACACCGACGGCATTCTCGTGCTTCATCGTGGCACGATCGTCTACGAGAAGTATTTCGGCGAACTCGAACCCCACATTCCCCATCTGGCCATGTCGGTAACGAAATCATTCACCGGACTACTGGCCGCCATGTTGGCACACGAGGGCCTCTTGGACCCGCACGCGCCAGTCGCGCAATACCTGCCGGAACTCAAAGCCACGGCCTATGGCGACGCCAGCGTCCGCCAGGTGATGGATATGACGACCGGCGTGCGCTACTCTGAACTATACACTGATCCCAATGCCGAGATCTGGGCCTATACGGCTGCCAGCGGTGCCACCCCACGGCCACCGAATTATACTGGCCCTGAAACGATATTTGATTTTCTTTGCCAATTGAAAAAGGAAGGCGCACACGGCCAGACCTTTGCCTACAAGACCTGCAACACGGAAGTTCTAAGCTGGATAATCCAACGGCTGACGGCGACGCCGCTGGCGCAACTACTGTCGCAGCGGATATGGCAACGTTTGGGCGCACAAGAAGACGGCTATTTCGCCGTCGACCGCATTGGCACAGCGATGGCAGGAGGCGGCTTGAACGTCACGCTGCGCGATCTCGCCCGCTTCGGCGAAATGATGCGTTGCGATGGCAAGTTCAACGGCCTTCAGATCGTGCCGGAAGCGGTCGTGGGCGACATCCGGCGCGGCGCTGATCGCGAACACTTCGCGAAGGCAGGATACAAGACCGTCGCCGGTTGGTCCTATCGCAACCAATGGTGGATCACGCACAACGAATTCGGCGCCTACTCAGCCCGCGGCATTCATGGTCAGGCGATCTGGATCGCGCCCAAAGCCGAATTGGTCATAGCGCGCTTTGCCTCCCATCCCACGGCCGGCAACGCCGACGGCCCGCTCGATCACGTGTCGCTGCCCGCCTATCAGGCGCTGACAAAACATCTGTTGCGCTGAGCCGCCACCCCACCCCTTACCCTTTTTTGCTCTTCGGAAAAAAAGGGTGAGGGGGAACGGCGTGTGAGAATTTACGCCCTCGCCAACCGCTCCATCCACGCTGGCAGCGCAAAGGCCGCGCGGTGGATGGCTGGCGTATAGTAATCCGTCTTCAAGCGCGCCGCCGCAAACGCCGTTTCCAATCCCGCCCACTTAGCCGGGTCGCCCAAAATCGCGTCTTGGCTAACCCAGGTCAGCGCCATGAAGCCGCCGATATAGCTGGGCACCACCGCCACATAGACGCCGCAGTAACGGAACGTGCGTTGCATCTGCTTCAGCGTGTCGGTTAATTCTTCAGGCTGGAAAAACGGTACGCCGTTCTGGAACACGGCAAATCCGCCGGGCGCCAACGCCTCCGACACCCGCTCATAGAAACTGTCGCCGAACAGGACTTCAGCCGGCCCCACAGGATCGGGCCTGTCGGCAATGATCAGATCGAAGCGGTGGCTATTTGGCTTGTCGGCCAGAAAGACGAAGGCGTCCTCAATCTGGATTTTGAGTCGCTTGTCAGAGAAGGCAGCTGCGTTTACTTCGCTCAAATGGCGCCGCGACAAATCGACCACCCGCTCGTCAATTTCGACGTTGAAAACACTTTGAACGCCGCTGTGCTTAAGCGCTTCCTCGGCGATCGCCAGGTCGCCACCGCCGACGATCATGACTTCACGCACCTGCCCGTGTTCGAGCATGGGAACATGCGTCAACATCTCCGAGTAACCACACTCGTCGCGCGTGGTCAGCTGCACGATATCGTCGAGCACCAGCACGCGTCCGTTGCGCTGTGTGTCGAAGATCTTGATGCTCTGAAACTGGCTTTTTTCCTCGACAATTGGCGCGCCGGCGAGCTCGATAGTCTGCGCGTATCCAGGGTGCAATTTCTCCAAAAATGAGTTCGCCATCGGTGTTAGCTCCAAGAGTTTGAATGACGGTAAATGAGGAGAGTTGGAAGCGGTGTTGTCTTCGCCGCCGCTATGCATCAAGCGCGCGTCCTATAAGTGCAGCGAGTCGCTGGCGCAATGTCCTAGTTAGGCAACCGTCACATCTGGTGCACACTTCCAACATAAATTTTTGTACAAGGTCCTGAAAAACCTTGCATGGGGGGGAACCATACATATATTCCGCCCCTCCGCAGTTCAGGTCTGAATCACCTAGAGGCGGCTACGCAGTGCGAGTTCCGCACTACATGGTCAGTTTTTGGTGCAACGCTCTTTTGTTGAGATAGGCGAACCGGTATGGCTCTACCTGCACGCAAGAGAACGGCTGTCGAAGTAACGCAGTTCCCCGTGAACCGCGCCAGGCCGAAGTCCGTTACAGTTCCTAATCCTGTTCCCCACGGGGAAGTGGATGAAGATCGCAAGGATTATTTTATTACGCGCAACGGCGTAACGTTCGCGGGCAGTCACCTCATTATCGACCTTTGGGGCGCGCAAGATCTGGATGATGAATCCAAGATCGAGCAAGCCATGAAGGACGCCGTGACGGCTGCCGGAGCAACGCTGTTGCACATTCACCTGCACAAGTTCTCGCCCAATGGCGGGGTGTCGGGCGTGGCCGTCCTGTCGGAAAGCCATATCTCGGTTCACACCTGGCCGGAAAAAGGCTTTGCCGCCTTTGACGTGTTCATGTGCGGTGCCGCCGAACCCACCAAGGCGATTGCAGTGCTGGAGGCAGCCTTCCGGCCCTCCCGCGTTGTGGTGGGTGAACACAAGCGCGGGACCAATTAACGGTTCGCGCACAAGCCGTGATTTGATTTCTTCAGCCGCCCGGCTTCACCGCCGGGCGGTTTTTTTTGGTGCCAGGCGCAATTAAGCATAGCTTCGCCATTTCGCGATCCATCAGCTTAGGCTTTACTGAACGAACTAACCCGTAGATTGAATCGGTGCGGCCTTATTTCTCCCAAAGTCATATTCAGGGTGCGAACCACGCATGGCGATTGATCGCCTCGATGCCATTATCATTGGTGCGAATGTTGAGGGGCTGTTTGCAGCCTTGGACCTCGCACGCGCCGGACGCCAGATCGCCGTCCTGGAACGTCACCCCATCGAAACTGCGGCAGGTGAGGGCCGTGATGCTGTCGTGAGCGCGGTGGCCGTCCGGGAGCTCAACCTGTCGCAGCATGGTTTGCGCCTCGCATCAGCGCCAGCAATTGTGGGCGTAACCCGCGATCAGGCGCTGATCCTGTGGCCCGATACACAGGCGGCTCAGGCAAGTATTGCCACAGTGTCGCCGCATGACGCCGATGCGTTTGAGAATTTTCGTGCACGAATTGCCCGCGCCGTCAGATCGAAATTATCGGCCGGCACCCATTCGCTCACCGCTTGGCTGCTCTCGGCAAATGCGCTCGAAGAACCGCCACCTGACGACATACTATTTCGCGCGGCACCGCTCGCCGGTTGGCTCGACGAATTTTTCGATAGCGAAGTGTTGAAAGGAATGCTGGCACAAGGGGCCCTGATGGGTACTGCCGTTTCACCCCGCACGCCGGGATCAGCCGTCCTCCTGGCGCGCCAAACTGGTTTTGCCTGCGATGACACGAGCCGCTTCGTGGCGGGGGGAGAATTGGAACTCAGACGCGCCCTGCTGGCCTCGCTGAAGTTTTACAACAACGCGGATATTCATTTTGGCGCAGACGTCAGCGAGATCGTGGCCGAACGTGAAGCGGTGCATTCCGTACGCCTGGCCGGCGGTGCAGTTTTCGCCGCTTCAGGCATCATTTCAACGCTTGGCCGGGTCCGCACCTGTGACCTGCTGTCTGGCGGGCGCCAGGCGGCTGACAGTATCTTGCCGTCACAAGGGGTCGTGAAGCCCGCGCAAGTCAAGTTTACGGTAGTCTCCCCCCCTAAGCTGCTGGGAGTAGACGCGGCCACAGTGGCTTCTGGGGCCATTGTGCGGCTGAATCCGGATATTGAGCGCCTGACCCGGGCCCACGGCGCTTTCCAATCCCAGCAACTTCCGCAGGAACCATGCCTTGAGTTCAGAGTGATCCCCCGGCAGATCGCTGACGGCATTCAACGCTGGGAGGTGTTCGTATCTGCACTTTTTATCCCAGCCGAAACCAGCGAAGGTTCTTGGTCCGGCAATCGTCGTGACCGCTTGGTCGCTTACTGCATGAACGCCATTGATTCCCTGGCGCCTGGGTTTTCAAGTTCGGTCGAAGCGGCCATTCTTTTACACCCCAAAGAAGCTCAAACGGTTATGGACGCCAAGCGCCGCGGGCAGGGAGGTTCCAATACGCAACCCGAATCAACCACAGTTCCAATGGCGGGGCCATCCGTTGCGGGCTCCATCCTGAAGAGTCTGATTGCAATAGATACCAGCCTTTTCGCACCTGCAGGCGAGGGTGGGTTGCTGGCCGCACATAACTCTGGGCTGAACAAGCGGGCAAAGGGCCAAGCCGGTGCGTAGCGCAGCGCCCGGCACGGACTATGACGTCATCGTCATTGGAGGCGGCGTCAACGGGCTTGTCTGTGCCACGTTGCTGGCACACGCAAAGCGCAGGGTCGTCGTGCTCGAAGCGCGCGACCGCATCGGCGGCCTGTGCGTGTCGGGCGACATCAGTGCGGGTCATCGTGTTTCAACCATTTCCCACTTGGTAGGTCCGCTCGACCCTGCAGTCATGAAGGCGCTGCGTCTGCATAAACATGGTCTGCAGTTCACGGCAAAAAAAGTCGAAAGCGTCGCCCTGTCGCCCGATGGCCGCCACATCGTGCTGGGTGACGATTTGCGTCACACAGCACAATCGCTTTCCGCCCATTCACCGGCCGATGCCAAGGCCTGGCCGCCATTCGAGACCAAGCTGCGCCGCGCCGCTCAGCAATTGCATCGTTGGCTGCATGAACCTCCGGGCGGCGCATTCGAGCATTCCGGGCGGAGCGGATTCTTCTCTGGCCGGAATTCTGCCCGGTCTGCTTCAGGTATTGACGCCGATTTCGCGGCGATGCTCGACCGGCCAATCGCAGAATTGCTGGATCACGAATTCACAACGCCGTTGCTGAAAGGCGCGGTGGCGTTCGACGCCATCATCGGCAGCGCGCTGCCGCCACGCGCCATGGGAACGGCATTCCTTGCCGTGCTGCGCCGGGCGATGGAGGTCCAGAACGCCGACGGGCATGTCCATCCGCAAGGAGGGGCAGGGGCCCTGATCGCGGCTCTGGCGCGGGCCGCCGAAGCCGCCGGCGTGCAGACGAAGATCAACGCGCGCGTCAGTCACTTTCTCTTTGATAAGGGCCACATTGCCGGCGTCGAAATGGCAAGTGGCGAAGCCGTTTATGCGCCCACCATTGTCTCCAGCCTCGATCCGGTAACGACATTGCTCAAACTGGGAGCCGAACGCGAACTGCCGCTGGGCCTTAAGCGGCAGCTCAAGGGATTTCGCCATCAAGGCTGCGTCGCGAAAGTCAATCTCGCGCTCGGCGCCATGCCCACGTTCAAAGGACTGGAAAAACGTTACTTGAAGGACCGCTTGATCATCTGCCCAAGCCTCGGTCACCTGGACCGGTCATTCGCTGCGTACGAACAGGGCGGCTTCTCATCGGATGTCGCGATGGAGATCACCATCCCCTCGACCCACGACACCACTCTGACCAGTTCAGGCCATCATGTGCTGTCGGCAACCGTGTTCTACCTTCCTAAAACTTTGGCCACAGGATCTTGGGACACGGGTAAGGCTGATCTCGTCGGCATGATCGGCGCCGCCTTACGGCAATACGCCCCCGACTTGCCCGATCTCGTACTGGCGGCGGACGTCTACACACCCGCCGACATTGACGTGATCGCAGGCGGCACCGGTGGCCATTGGCATGGCGGCGACCTCTCTCTCGACCAGCTTGGTCCGCTACGCCCGGCCGCCAGCCTCAGTCGCTACGCGACACCCCTTGCCGGCCTCTTCCTCTGCGGCGCGGGCACACATCCGTGTGGCGGTGTCACCGGAATCAACGCCCGCCTGGGCGCGGAAGCGGTGTTGGCTCATGTGGGGGCCAAACCGTGACGGATCTGACGACAAGGGCGCAGACGCCAACCCCGCTTCACGCGCGCACAGCGGAACTTTGCGCAACGAATTCATGGGCCGCGCAGCATAGCTTCACGGTACCCAATGTGTATTCCAGCGAAAGGGAAGAACTGGAGGCGCTGGCTTCGCGCGTCGTTCTCAGCGATCTCTCCGCCCGCCAGTGCTGGACCTTTGACGGCCCGGACGCCGGCATCTATTTGAGTTTCGCCACCATCACAGACGTCACGACGCTCGAGCCCGGGCAAACCACGCGCACGCTGTGGTGTGATGATCAGGGCAACGCCCGCGGCGACGGCACCATTGTGCGCTTCGGCAAGGACCAGTTCGAACTGACAACCAGCGTGCGCGACTTTGCCTGGATGCTGGATGGAACGTTGGGCTTTGATGTCAAGGTTGCCAATGCAACAGGCACGCGCGCTGTCATTAGCGTCAAAGGGCCACTCGCCTCCAGTCTGCTGTCGGTCGCCGGATTTACCGGCGCTCCATCCAACAAAGGTGAAGTTGTCCAGCCCACATGGCGTCCGGCGCAAATTGCCTTGATGCGCGACGCGAGCGGAGAAGGCTACGAATTATGGACGCAAGCCGATGACGGCGTCGTTGTCTGGGATCGCTTGTGGCGATCAGGCGCGGGCTTGGGTGTATCGCCCATGGGGGCAGCAGCCCTTGAAACGCAACGCATAGAAAACGCAAGTCCCATCGCCGGAATCGATTGGTGGCCCGCACAGTTGTCCCCTGATCTCAGCGATTGCCGCAGCCCGGTGGATTTGGGGTTCACCCCCGATCCGCTGCGCCGCTTCAATGGCTCGGACCGGGTTGCCCGCGCGGTCAGGACCATGCGGCTGGTGCAAGTGTGCGCCGATGAAGCGATGACTGTGGGCGGGCTCACCGCACGCGGCGCACCCGCGGGGACTGTCACATCTCAAACCTGGTCCGATAGCCGGTCGCGTGCATTTGCGTTGGCCTGGATCAAGGAAGACGCAGCCAAACCCGGCACCCAGCTCATGACCAGCGGTCCGGGCGGCCCAGTGCGCGCAGAAATTATTCGCGACGCATTTTCCAGGTTTCCGGGGCTCGTCTAGAACGCGTCTATGACAGACGCGAATGACGCGATGACGCCGTTGGCGGCATGTGCGGACGGCAATTTTCTGTCAACATCGTAAGCCTCAAACCCGGCCGCACGCGCCGCCTTGGTTTCCGCCGCCGCATCCGAGAAAAACACAATCTCATTTGGCGGCAGCGCAAGAGCCGCAGCAATACGGGAATAAGATGCGGGCTCAGCCTTCGGGCCAGTCGTCGTATCGAAATATCCGGAAATCAATAGCGCGAGATCACCCGCACCACTGTGCGCCATGTAGAGCTTTTGCGCTTCGATCGAACCCGATGAGTAAATACAAAGTTTCAACCCGCGCCCGTGCCAGGTCCGCATCGCCTCGACGGCGTCGGGATAAAGGTGGGCCTTGAGTTCGCCCGTTTGATAGCCTTCCCGCCAGATAATGCCTTGCAGCGTTTTCAATGGCGTAATTTTTTTGTCGTCATCAATCCAGGTGATAAACTGGCCCGCCGCCGCTTGCGCATCAGCCAGTGCAAGCCCCGACGCGACCCGCGCGCTTGCAACCGTTGCCGCGATTTCAGCGTCAGTCCAGCGTGCCGGCAGAACGGCTTCCACGCGCGCCCGCGCAAACGGAAACAGCACATCGCGAACGAAGGCGATGTCGCCGATCGTGCCTTCGATGTCGAGCAGGATGGCCTTGATCATGCGGCGAATTTCGGGATCGCGTCGGCAATTTTGTCGCCAGTGAACTTGGCCACCCAGCCTTCCGGCGTCGTAAACAACCGGATCGCGGCAAAGTAAGGCTTGGGCCCCATGTCGAACCAATGCCGTGTATGTGCCGGCACCGACAATAGATCGCCTGCCTCGCAGACGACCTGCAGAACTTGTTCCTTGTTGCGCAGATAGAAAGCGCCCGCGCCCTCGACAAAAAAGCGAACCTCGTCGTCGTCGTGCGTGTGTTCAGACAGGAATTTTTGCCGCATGGCATCACGGTCAGGGTGCTCTGGATGCATGCGCACCACATCCACGGATTGATACCCGCCGAGCTTTTTCAACCGGTCGACGTCGCGTGCGTAGGCCTGCAGCACAGCGTCCTGGCCAGCGCCCGCAGGCAAGACGACAGAGGCCTCCCAGCGTTCGAAGCGCACGTCGAACGGGATGAGAGCTTTTACTATATCGCGCTGATCGCTGGTTGAAGATTGCGCTTGTCCAGATTTGTTCAAATCGAACATCGTCACAACGGTCATGCCGGCATCCCTTTCATTTTCAAAACGAGCGAAAAAAGATAGTCGAACGCATCCAGATGGCGCAGCGTCTCCTGAACGTCTCTGCCCCAGGCATACAAGCCGTGCCCCGCCACCAATAGCCCCCAGCCAAGCCCCTCCGTCTTCAACCGGCTTTCAACGCGCAGCGCCAAAGCCTCCATATCCTGATCGTTGTCGAACACGGGCACATCGATGCACGTCTGATGCGTTTGGACGCCCTGCAACGCTTTCAGCATTTCAAGCCCTTCAAGCCGGACCCGGCCATTCTGTGCCAGATGCAGCGAAGCCAGAACGCCGGTTTGCGCATGAACATGCGCGACGGCGCCGATGGCAGGTGCGAGCCGGTACATGAGGCAATGGAGCGGAGCCTCCGCCGAGGCGCGCGGATGCGCCGGACCATTGATCGGCGCACGAATGATACCTCCCGCCGTCAAGGTACCTTTGTCACCGCCAGAAGCGGTAATCGCGCAATGCTCGCCGTCCAAGCGGACGGAAAAATTCCCGCTTGTCGCCGGAATCCAGTGCCTGGCGCCCGCATGATGCGCCAGAGCGATCACACCCTTATAGGCAACGTCCGGGATGTTTACAGATGGGGCGGCAACGTTCATTTCAGTGGGCTATGCTCGTGTGAACTGCCGCTAAATAGGGTGTTTCCCCACCGTTTGCCACCCCATAAGCAATAAAAAAACCCCGGGCACTGCGCAAGCGCCCGGGGCTTGATCTCAAACCACGCGGGGTTCAGCCACCGCCACGAATCTCGCTCCAGAACTTGACGATCTCTTCCTTGTTCTTCAGGCGAACCTGGAATGTGCCTGACTCAAGAAACGCCTTCACATCGCGAACAAATCCCATTTGCTTGAGTTGCTCGTCCGTGTAGTCGTTGAAGATCGTTGTGTTGGCCGGACCGTTGTTCAATTCTTCCAGCTGATACTTCATCGCTTCGGCCGAAATGCCGCTGTCGATCAGCGCATACGCCTTCTCGATGTTTTTCGTTTCGGCGTGAAGAACCATGCCGCACACATACGTGAACATGCCTCCCGGCGGGTTCATGTAAGCAACCGGCTTGCCTTCTTTCTTCAGCGCTGCATGCGTTTGGTTCCAGGTGATCGCGGCGACGACTTCGCCGGACGCAAGGCCCTGGCTGAGCGACGTTTCATCACTGGAAATAAAACGGGCACTCCCGACAAATTCCCGCAATTTGCCTTTAACCGTTTCCCACTCCGCAGGGGACATAGTGTAGGCATCGATGCCCCAAGTCTTCGCAATCAGAGTGACGGTGTCGTCAACTCCATCAAGCCCGGCCACTTTGCCTTTGTACTTGGGGTCGAAAAGTATCTTCCAACTCTCTTTGCCGACATACTCCGGTGCCAAATCGGTCCTGTAAGTCACCGATGTGTTGGCCCAATATTGCGGGATAAACCAGGCTTCGGTTTCCGACTTCATCATCCCGGGAATTTTCTTCAAGATATCTGGAATATCATTCCAGTGCTTGAGTTTCGTGACATCGATCGGTTGCAACAATCCGGCTTCCAGCCAGCGGCCAAATTCATATGAGCACGGCGCCATGACGTCGGGTTTAAAGCCCGAACGCATTTTGGCGAACGCTTCGTCTTCGTCCGCCCAAATCTGCGAGCGCGGCTCTACGCCATACTTGGCTTTGTATTCGGCAACGAATGGTGGATTGGCCCAATTCTCCCACGTGAAAAGCATTGGCTCACTTTCGCTGACAGCGGGCGTGGAGTCGCCAGTTGGTGCCGTTCCGTCAGCAAGCTTCTTGCCGGGGCCCATCAAGAAATACCAACCCGCAACCGCCAAACCGGCGATCGCGAGCAGCGCGACTAAGGATCGATTCATGGAAAATATCCTTTGATATCAGGTTTTATCCGCAGGCACAAAAAAACATGCGGCGCGCCATAAGCGCACCGCATGTCCAATCACGTCAAGTGGTACGACCACCCAACCAGCTTATTGAGCTGGCGGGGCCGCAGGAGCTGCTGGGTCAGCAGGAGCTGCCGCGGGGTCAGCAGGAGCTGCCGCTGGGTCAACCGGAGCTGCGCCGTCAACCGGAGCTGCGCCGTCAACCGGAGCTGCGCCGTCAACCGGAGCTGCTGGGTCAACCGGAGCTGCGCCATCAACTGGAGCTGCTGGGTCAACTGCGGCGCCGTCAACCGGAGCTGCCGTGCCATCAACTGGGGCAGCGTCATCCATTTTCGGCTTATTCAAATACCAATACGCTGCGACCGCCAGGATGACGACCGCGATAAAGAGAAACAAACCAGTTCTATTCATTACATCTCTCCATAGATGGCCGTCATGGTGGCCATGAATCCCCTTCGCCGCGCGCGGTCAACGTATGGTGAATCTGCCAAGAAAAACGGCAGCCAAAGCCGCCGCCAGTCCCAAGCAATCACCGCACGTCCTAGCGCGACTTAAACGCAAGGTTAGTCACTTCCAAATTGCTCAACAAGCGTAGTGAAGGTCGCACTTGTTGGGCTTTCTGACGCACCCGGCAGGCGCCGCGTTCAGCAAAACTTAGGCTTTCCGCCATTGGCCGATTGCTGGTTGCATTGCACACGTCTAAAGCTGTGATTGCACTTCGCCAGGCGAGAGGGTGCGCTTCGACCGGGCCAGCATAATATGACGATGCAGGGTGATCCAATTCCAAATTCCGGCGGTGCTTCTCGGATTGCTTTGGGCGAACTTGCGGCATTTCTGATCGAAAATCCAAAGGTTCAGTTCCTGGACTGTGTGTTCTCGGATCTGTGCGGAAACATTCGCGGCAAACGCATTGCCCGCGCAGACCTTGAAAGCCTGTTCACCGCGGGAATAGAAATTCCACTGTCGATTTACTTTCTCGATGCGCGCGGCAATGCGGCCCCCGATCCCGAATCAAAATCGATCCCGGCCGCAACAGGCACAGCATGGCCGGTCGCGGGGACGCTCGCAAAAGTCAATTGGGCGCAGCACCCTCACGGCCAAGTCTTGATGACGATGGCCGACGCAAGCGGCGCGCCCTATTTCGCTGAGCCGCGAAATGTCTTGAAGCGTGTCGCCGCCCGCCTCGCCCTCCTCAACATTGTTCCAGCCGTGGGCACAACGCTGGAATTTTATCTGCTGGAACGGCAAGACGTGCTCAACGGCGTTCCCGCCCAACCGGCACCGACAGAAAACAATAAGCGCGGCCTGTCAGGCGACGAATACGCCGGAATCCTGCTCGCAGTCGCTGAGGCTGCCGCAGCGTTGCACCTGCCAGACATCAAATTTGTTCAAGAGGAAAAGCAAACCCATTTCAAAGCCGTTCTCGCACCCGATGAAAATGTCCTGCGCGCCGCCGATCACGTTGTTTTCCTGAGGCAAGTCATTCGCGCCGTTGCCCGCCAATCCCAACTGGGCGCGACCTTTATGGCGGCCCCGTTTTTACCATTGCCGGGCAGTGCCATGAAAGTGCAGCTTGCTCTTCGCGGCCAGACAGAGCCGCCAACAGATTTGCTGCGGTCCGCGGTGGTGGGGCTGCAGGCGACAATGCCGGAATCCGTCGCAATTATGGCACCGAATTTGAATGCCTATCGCCGCTTTGGTCACAAGAACGGCGTCGTCTGCAACCGGCGCTGGGGGGTGGACAACGCCACCACCAACATCGCCCTCAACGCCACCGGCACCGGTGGCCAGGTCATTGCACACAAAATGGCGAGTGCGGATGCCAATCCCTATCTGGTTTTTGCAGCGATCCTTGCGGGCGCCCATCACGGCATCAGCGAGAACCTAAGTCCCACCATGCCGTTCGGGGGCGACGCGTCGACCCTCAACGATCCAACCCTGCCGCGGACGATCGATGCCGCGCTTGTCACTTTTGAAAACTGTTCGATCCTGCGCGAGTATTTCCAGGGCGGCTACGTCGACAGGTACTGCGCAACCAAGCGAACCGAACTTGAACGTTTTCGCAATTTCATACCGGCGCATGAATACGAGTGGTATCTGTGAGGCTTCAAGCCCCGCGACGTTGAATGGCCGGGTTATTGGAAACAAAAGTCAAATAAGGCAGGCGCGCGACGGCGTCGGCGGCAAAGAGGGCCGCAAGGCTCGCCGCAACGACGCAAGCTGTGAAATAGCCGTAGCCGTACCACGCAGGCCCCAACTGCAATGTCAGCGCCGTTGCTCCCGCATTGATCGAGAAAAAGGCAATCTGAGAAACCAGCACCTGCCTTCGCAAATCGAAATACGCCAATACGATCGTCAAGAATAGAAAGATGGCATGAAATCCCGATCCTAAAACCCCAAGTCGAAACACGCCAAGTTGCCCGGCATGAAGATCAAGCACCTCAAGCAGCGTGGGACTCATGGCGATGACAAACAGAGCCAGCGTAATCTGCAGAATACCCAACGACGTTGCCGAGCGCGAAAGGGTGTTGACGATGTCGCCGTGCGCCGCATTGATCTTGGCCAGTGTTCCGTGCCGCTCGATCGTACGATAAAAATTCCGGTAGACGACAAAGAATTTGGTTTCAACCGCAAAGACAAACAGCGCAATCGCTGGCACCATCGTCAACTGCGCCGCAAACATGGCGCCGTCATAGGCAGGATAGGATACCAGTCCGGAAGCGGGCCGCACGGCTTCCGGTGCCGCCCACATGACCCACTTGTCGACCCAGATACCGGCATTATAGATCAAGCCGGACAGCGCAATGTCAGGATACTTGCGAAAATACGACAGCAGCGGGCTGAACCGTGCCGCAGGCGTCGGATACTCGGCCAGAATGCGGGCAATCAAAACAAACAACGTCAGTGCCAGTCCGGTGGAAAATCCGCCGAGCAGCCCCTCTGGACCGAATTTCGACAATCCCAAGGCCAGCGCGAACGACAAAAGTAATCCGCCGGCAAACGCCACCGTCACAGTGACGTAGTCTTTGAGCGCGGACAAAAAGACGGCCGCCACCCACAGGCAGGCGACGATGAGATAGCTC
>VFKO01000412.1 GCA_009885515.1 Rhodobiaceae bacterium
AGCTCCAATCCGCGTAACATCTCGCTCTACGAGCGACATGGCTTCAAGGTTATCGGGGAAATCCAAAGTGGTACTTCGCCGGTGATGACGCCGATGCTGCGGCCACCTGCGTAGATCGCCCAGTATAGAACGAAGCGAATGTCGTCTTGGGCGAGAACCTGCCTTCGCAGGAGCAGCACGGAAATGGCCTGGTTTCCTCATGTCAGGCACCCGCCCCCCCAGTTCGGCGGTGATGCTGGCCTTCCAAGGGGCGGGTGGGTCTTTCGGTGACAGTCCAGCACTGTCACCGATTTCCAAAAACCGCCATTCCCGCCGGGCGCCTACGCCCAGAAGGGCGCTTGACACTGGCAATTGTGTTCTTTATTTGTTCAATTTTGGTGTTTGGCTGATTTGTAGCCTTTCTTGCCGCTGCGACTTGACAAGTTAAAGCCTTTTGAAAATGGCCCGCTACCAGCGTGGGGGCCAAGATGTTGCGCGTGCCGCCGCTGGCTTTGGGCCCGGGGCCGGGGTTTGGGAATGCGGCGGCGTTCCTGCGGCAATAGCGCGCTTCTAAAAAAACGCGAGGCAAAGGTGGGCGCTTGGCCAGACGAGGAATAGGACAGACAGGACAGGACAAACAGGACAGTGTTTTTAGGACAGTGTCTCGTGTCCAGATTGTTCTCAAAATCTTGGCGGAATCGAGCCGGTTTTTCCATGGAATTAGGACAGCAAGTTTGTAAAACCACCCCAAAAAGCGACTTTTGGCGTTGGTTTGGTGGCGACCCCGGCACGAATCGAACGTGCGACCCACTGCTTAGAAGGCAGTTGCTCTATCCGCTGAGCTACGGGGCCAAACCGGCAATGTGACACTGGCGATGGGACTAGTGCGTCCAATTTTCCTTGCGGCCAAACTTAAAATTGTCGGCATAGGCGCGGACAGAGCGCCTTGCTTCCTTGGGTTCGAAAACTTGAAAGGGAATGAGGTGGCGTTGCGCATAGGCTACCGCCTCGTCGCGGGTGGCAAAGTACAGCCGCACTTGATCCTTGGTATCGCCCGAACCCGTCCAGCCCATCAACGGATCGATCCGGCGAGCTTCCTCGGGTTCGAACTCAAGCAGCCACTCTTTGGTGTTTGCCTGCCCGGACTGCATGGTATTGCGGGCGGGCCGGTGAATTCGGGCAAGCATGCCGGTTCCTCTTTTCCTACGTTGCCTCATTTACCCGAACGGTCATTGATACCGCAAGGAATTGGTCGGGGCGGCAAGATTTGAACTTGCGGCCCTCTGGTCCCAAACCAGATGCGCTACCAGGCTGCGCTACGCCCCGACAAATAGGCCAATTCATGCAGGAAGGCGGCTCCAATAAAGCGAACTGCCCTCCGCCGCAAGGCCTAGTGGTCAGAGCGCGGCTTTTCGCCTTCATATGTTAATGGAACGGCTCCAAACAGCCTGTGTCTGACGCGATCACCCGGTTTGATGCCGAGTTTGGCTGATAGACCACCATTGATCTCCAATACACCGCGGGCGGGGCCGCCGGATGGAATGGATTCCAAACTATGCGGCGTCGTGTTCGGAGCGATCCGGATGATCCGCCCGTCCGCCGCGATGAAGATTATGTCCAGCGGGATATAGGTGTTCTTCATCCAAAACCCGACGACTTGCGGTGGGTCATAGTCGAACAACATGCCGTGTTCCTTCGACATCTGGCGGCGGAACATGAGGCCGCGATTGCGCTGCGCCGCGTCGCGCACGACTTCGACGCTGAAGGCACGTTCGCCGCTTTGGCTGGCGATTGCCAGCTGCTCATAGATCTGAGTCTGGTCAGCATTCACCGGGACGGTGACCGCTGCGCAAATTGTCGACAAGACGAACCAGTGGGTACGCATGGCGCCAATCTTACTGTTCTTTCGCCCATGAAAAAAGGGCCCTTTGGGAGCCCTCAAATCCATCGTCAGACTCTTACCGGAGCCGATTAGGCTGCAAATTCTGCGGGTGTCACGAGTCGAAAAGGGCTCGTTGGCACTAGCACGGCCACTGGTACCATGTGGATTTCGGTTGCCGTCCACCCTTTTGGCGTCCCGCCCACACGTACGCGCACGCGCTGGCCTTCTTTGAGTTCGCGCACTCCAAACCGCCGCATCAGATCCATGTGCACGAAGATGTCGCCCGCAACATCGCCCGAGACAAGGAAACCAAAACCCTTGGGCCGTGCGAACCATTTGCATACGGCTTCAAAAACAGGGCCTGTCGGTTCTTGCACCAGGATATCCCGAGGCCGCTGCTCGCGCTTTGACCCTGCGTCACCGTTTACAGCAACACCATTCCCAGATGTGGCATTGTCGACACGCACAATTTTTTTTGCCTGGAAGACCGTCTTAAGCTGCCTGACCTTTTGGATGACATCGCATTCAACGGTGGCGCCCTCCAGAACCGGCGTATCGCCGTAAGCCTCAATAACGCTGCGATGCAACAAAACGTCCCCAACAACTACGTTCCCAACAACGTCGTATGAGGTTATAAACCCATAGCCTTTAGCTTGGCTGAACCATTTGACAGTGCCCGTAACACGGATGCCCCCACTCTCCGGCGACGGTGCGATTGATACTGGTGTTTCCACTTGACCGCTCCTAACTTTGTACTCGTTCGCCTTTCACGGAGCAGAACCTCTCGGGTGCCACGTGTTAATTATATTTGTTGCACACAACCGTCATGTTAGGCAAGGAAACTCGCGAATCATTTTTGCTTTTTTTCTCGTTCCCCACCAATTACAAGGCGCAGATTGCGAATGATAACGGGTTGGTGTGATCAATCCTGGAATGTGCGGCGCGAAGTGCGCGGCCAAGCGAGCAGGTCACCGTCATGGACATAACCGGCGAGTACAAGATTGCCGCGCCGCGTGAACGCGTCTGGGCCGCCCTCAACGATGCCGAAATTCTCCGCCAAGCCATTCCCGGTTGTGAGGAACTCAACAAAATATCCGAAACCGAGATGGAGGCGGTTGCAAAAGCAAAAATCGGCCCCGTGAGCGCGCGCTTCAAAGGCAAAGTTACGCTATCAGAGCTCAACCCACCTCACGGCTACACGTTATCAGGTGAGGGATCGGGCGGCGCTGCGGGTTTTGCCAAAGGCCATGCCCAGGTTGTGTTGGAAGTCGATGGAGAAGGCACGCTTCTACGTTACACCGTCAAAGCGACGATCGGTGGCAAACTCGCGCAGTTGGGCCAAAGGCTTGTAGACGGAGCGGCAAAAAAAATGGCTGATGAGTTCTTCGAGAATTTCGCAGCTCTTGCCAGTGGACAAACCATAGCTGGCCCCGCTGTTGCATCGCCGCACGCTTCAATGCCTCAACCGGCAAATGACAACACGATCAACCGGTTATTCGATCCTCCAGTGTGGCTTCCCGCCGCCATCATCGCAGGTGCTGTTGTGTTTCTGCTGTTCGCATTGTTGCAATGAGGGTTGGTGGCGGTTGACGCCTGAAGCGCGGCGTGAAAATCTATTGAGCGCTCTGACCACACTGCCCTCGGCGCTCGCATCTCATTTTCAATTCTCAAGGAGAAACGCATGCCTGGCGTCGCCATGACCGTCAACGGTAAAGCCGTAAGCGGCGAAGTCGAAACCCGCACGCTGCTGGTGCATTTCCTGCGCGAAAACCTGCGCCTGACCGGCACCCATGTCGGTTGCGACACAAGTCAGTGTGGCGCCTGCGTCGTTCATGTCAACGGCAAGGCCGTGAAATCGTGCACCATGCTGGCCGTCCAGGCCGAGGGCGCGCAGGTCACGACCATCGAAGGTCTTGCCAAAGATGGAAAGCTGCACCCGGTGCAGGCTGCTTTTAAAGAACATCACGGCCTTCAATGCGGCTTCTGCACGCCGGGCATGATCATGACGGCGGTTGATATGATCCGCCGCATCCCCAACCTGGACGACAAGACCATCCGTGCAGAACTCGAAGGTAATCTTTGCCGTTGCACCGGATATCAGAATATCGTCAAGGCCATCGATGCGGCCGCAAAAGAGATGAAGGGAGCCACGGCATGACGGCCTCCATCATCGGTTCCGCGGTCAGGCGCAAGGAAGACCACCGCTTCATCACTGGACAAGGCCGCTACACGGACGACATCAATCGCCCTGGCCAGGCGCACGCTTATTTTCTGCGGTCGCCGCATGCGCACGCCAAGATCAAGAGCATCGATGCGATTGCTGCCCGCGCCACAAAGGGCGTTGTAGCTATTTTCACGGGAGCCGACTTCGCTGCCGACAAGCTTGGCGGACTGACGTGCGGCTGGATGGTCACGTCAAGAGACGGCACGCCGATGAAGGCAGGGACGCGTCCGGTACTTGCGCTCGACACGGTGCGCTATGTCGGTGATCACATTGCCGTCGTCATTGCCGACACTTATGCGATAGCGCGTGACGCAGCCGAAAAAATAGACGTCGACTACGAAGAACTGCCTGCCGTCGTCGATCCGGCAAAGGCACAAAGCCCGGGCGCGGCCCAGATCCATGCCGACGCCCCCGGCAACACGATCTTTCAGTGGACCCTTGGCAACCAACCCGAGACCGAGGCTGCTTTCAAAAAAGCGGCCCACGTCGTCAAGCTGAACCTGACGAATAACCGCCTGATCCCCAATGCCATGGAACCCCGTGCCGCCGTCGGCGAGTATGACGACGGCACTGGCGGCTACACCTTATATACGACGAGCCAGAACCCGCACGTTGCAAGGCTGGTCATCTCGGCCTTCATTGGCCTGGCACCCGAACACAAGCTTCGCGTCGTGGCGCCGGATGTCGGCGGCGGCTTTGGCTCCAAGATTTTCATCTATCCCGAAGAAATCCTCTGCACCTGGGCCGCCAAAAAAGTGAGCCGTCCGGTGAAATGGACCGCCGAACGCAGCGAGTCATTCCTCTGCGACGCCCACGGCCGCGATCATGTGACCAGCGCCGAACTCGCACTCGACGCCAACGCCCGCATCCTCGGGTTCCACGTGAAGACGACCGCCAATCTCGGCGCGTACATGTCGCTGTTTTCGTCAGCAGTGCCCACCTATTTGTCGGGCACGCTTTTGTCAGGTCAGTATGACATTCCGGCGATCTTCTGCGAAGTCGATGCGGTTTACACCAACACTGCACCGGTTGACGCCTATCGCGGCGCCGGCAGACCCGAAGCCACATATGTTGTCGAACGCATGATGGAAGAAGCAGCCCGGCAACTGAAACTGGACCCGGCTGAATTCCGCCGCAGGAACTTTGTCCGGAAATTTCCGCATCAGACGCCCGTGGTCATGAACTACGACAACGGCGACTATGATGCCTCGCTCGATGCTGCATTGAAGATCGCCGACTATGCCGGCTTCCAGACAAGGAAAGCCGAAGCCAGATCGCGGGGCAAATTGCGCGGCCTGGGCTTTTCATGCTACATCGAAGCCTGCGGTGTCGGGCCTTCCGCAGCGATCGGTTCACTTGGTGCCGGCGTTGGCGGTTGGGAATCCGCCGAAGTCCGCGTCACGCCAACCGGCGGTGTCGAGGTTTTCACCGGTGCCCACAGCCACGGTCAGGGCCACGAAACAACCTTTGCCCAGATCGTCGCCGGCCGCCTGGGCATCCCCATTGAGAATGTCGAGATTGTTCACGGCGACACAACATCGGTACAATTCGGCATGGGAACTTACGGATCCCGCGCCTCAGTGGGCATGTCCGCAGTCTCCAGGGCCCTCGACAAAATCGAAGCCAAGGCCAAACGCATCGCAGCCCACGTGCTGGAAGCAGCGCACGCCGACATCGTCTTCGAGAACGGCGAGTTCAGGGTTGCGGGCACCGACCGCAAGCTCGCATTCCACGAAGTGGCGTTCAGTGCCTATGTCGCGCACAAATTCCCGACCTCCGAGATCGAGCCCGGTCTGAAGGAGGGCGCCTTTTTCGATCCCGCGAATTTTACCTTTCCGGCTGGCTGCCACATCTGTGAAGTCGAGATTGATCCGGAAACCGGCGTCACCACCATTGTGAACTTCACTGCCGTCGATGATTTCGG
>VFKO01000523.1 GCA_009885515.1 Rhodobiaceae bacterium
CGGAAATGAACAAAGTCATGGATTGCCGTCTTGCCTTCGATCTTGGCCTTGACCTCGTCACTCAACCCTTCATACGCCGCGTACATGTCCGCAAACAAAGTGTCCCCACCGACCGGCGGCACTTCCAGCGCGCGCAGTATCGAACCCAGTGACGGCTCAAGCCGCCAAGTCACGTCACTGTGCCATGTGTTTTCTTTGCCCGGCCGTTCGCGATCATGCGTTATGGCCAGCACTTCCGGGTATCCAGGCTTCTCCGGCGCAAACGGATGCACCTCGAGTTCGCCAAAATTCCGCGCAAAGGCCAGATGCTGCTCGGTCGTGAGATCCTGATCGCGAAAGAACAGAACCTTCCAGTCCAGCAACGCGGCTCGAACCTCGCTCAGCGTCCTTGCATCAAGCGGCAGACGCAAATCCACGCCATGAATCTCGGCGCCGATCGTGGGCGTCAGCGGCCTCACCTCAAGGGCTGCCGCCTCTGCCTTTCGAAGGCTCTGTTGAGTCATATTCGCACCTCTCCTCTTGCGCGGCTAAGTTGGTACCTGTTACCTCGCCTGTCAACGCCGCCCGGAAACGCGAGGACGCCAAATGACAGATTCCTTCATCGAAGTAGCCCGTGACGGCGCCATTGCCACCCTCACCATTAACCGCCCCGAGAAACGCAACGCCATCACCAACGAAATGATGGACAGCATCGAGCGTATCGCCAGGGAGTTCGCCAAGGACGAAAAGACCCGCGCCATAATCCTTCGCGCCGAAGGCCGCGACTTCTCCGTCGGCGCCGACCTCAGCCAGTCACGTTTTCAGGGCGACCCGCAATCCATACTCATGCGCCGCCGCGAACTCGAACTGGGTGGCCAAATGATGCGGGCACTACAGGAAATCCACCAGCCGGTGATCTGCGCCGTTCAAGGCATCGCCACCGGCGGCGGTGCCTGCATCCCCACCGCCTGCGACTTTCGCATTGGCGGCAACGACGCGCGCGTCGGCTACGGCGAAGTGAAAATGGGAATAAACCTGATGTGGAACGCCGTCCCCGTCTGCGTCCACCTCATCGGCCCCGCCCGCGCGAAACGCATGATCATGTCCGGCAAACTCTTCGATGCCCCCACATTGCTCAATTGGGGTTTCTTCGACGAAGTCGTACCTCGCGAAAGCTTGGACGACACCGCCCGCGCCTGGGCCGAAGAATATGCAGCCCTGCCGCCCATCGCCGTGCAAATGATCAAACGCTCCATCAACCGCGTCTCCGGCGCCCTCGATCAAGCCATCATGCACATGGACGCCGACCAATGGCTTCTCACCGCCCACTCCGACGACATGAAGGAAGCCATCGGCGCCTTCTTCGAAAAACGGAAACCCACGTTCACAGGAAACTAAATTCCCATGAACCTCACAGACTTCAGCGTACTATCATTCGATTGCTACGGCACGCTGATCGACTGGGAAACTGGCATTTGGAATGAGCTTCAACCGCTATTGAAGGGCGATGGTAAAGCGCCCGGTTCAGGAATTCCGCGCGACGAGGCGTTATCAGATTTCAGCGCCTTCGAGCCCATCATTCAGGAACAACACCCAAATCTGCTCTATCGTGACCTGTTGGCGCGAGTACACAACGCCCTTGCGGCCGAATGGAGACTACCAACCTCAAAATTGAACGATGAGTGCTTCGGTGGGTCAATCGGCGCCTGGCCCGCCTTCGCCGATAGCCAAGACGCGCTCGTCTATCTCAAGCGTCACTTCAAACTGGTGATCCTGTCGAACGTGGACCGGAAAAGCTTTGCCGCCACAAATCAAAGACTGGGCGTGACGTTCGACGCGATCTGTACAGCCGAGGACATCGGCAGTTACAAACCCGATCCAAGGAACTTCCACTATCTCATCAAACAGGTGGCGACGATGGGTTACGCCAAATCAGAGATCCTTCACACCGCCCAAAGTCTGTACCACGATCACATTCCCGCCGAACGCCTGGGTATCGCCCGCTGCTGGATCAACCGGCGTGGCGGCCAAGGCGGCGCTACAAAGCCCATCGAGGACATGCCCAAACTCGACTTCCATTTCCCGACCCTCGGCGCCATGGCAGACGCACATCGCAAACAAGTTGACCAAAAATGAAGCAAGCCCTGCTCTCTGCTGCTCCCCGTTACCACTTTCTTAACCGTGCCTCACGCAAACCTGACGCGCTTCACGCTTTGTAGTCAGGCTAGCGTGTTTACTGCCCCAAAGAATTGAGTCAGACCTTAGAATAAGGTGGGTATCCCGTGGAAAATGTCAGCGTAGACCTGCTGAAGCGCGTCATCGAATCCCAACACGGCGGCACGGGATCGTTTGTCCAATCTTTGCGCGTACACAAAACCAACGGCGATAAAACCGCTTGGGACGGCGTCGTTCACGTTTTCGATCTAAAGAACCACCCGCAAGCCAAACGCGCCTATGCGTGGGCTTCCCCGATCAAGGGTAGCAAAAAGCCACGCTACTTTGCCGTTTTGCACCAAGGTGCCGTCCGCGGACCTGGCGAAGCCGTCAAGGCCGCCGTCGCTGCTGTCAAAAAATGGGGTTAAGCCCATCGCGATTGGACTTTGGTTTTCACTTTGGCTTTACTTCTTGACCCGGGCTTTCCGCGCGCTCGTTTCAAATCCAGTTTGACAACTTTCGTGTCCGGCTCAAGGCTCGACGTATCAAACCCGTGATAGAGCGACAAAAAGCGAAACGGATGGTCCTGATACGACTTGTACATCACATTGTTGATGTCGCTATTAGTGTCGAAATATCCCAGACGAGCCGTCTTCGCATGATGCACCAAATGGTGCCGTGCCATCAACAACCCAAACTGATCAATCCAGCGCGTCACTTCACTGCCACTCAAGGCGCGCTCCAAATAGCTGCGCAAGAATCTCAGGAACACCGCAGCGTTCTCGGTCGGATGCACCAGCAGCAAATTGGCCGTCAAACGGTCCCCCCCTTTTGTGTTGCCGCCGTTCTCGTTGAACACCACGTCGGTGCCTGCACAACGCTCCAGCAAATCCTCAACACCGCGCTGCAACAGCAAATCGATGTCAGACACGAACACTGGCAGTTGCAATTTTTGTAGCAAAGCGCCCAGCCGCAAAAACCGCACCGACTGGAAGTGCGCGACAGGCAGTGTGATCAAACCCTTGGGTGGCGTATCGAAACACTTTGTCGTAACAGCCTCGGCCGAAAATGCGTCTCCGGCAAGAATCAGGCGTTCGTCTTTGATGGCAAGAGACCGCGCAACGGCCTTCAATTCAGCCCCGCCGCCGATCACATGCACGACAACAAGGCAATTGACGTCGCTGAACTTCAAAATGGAGTTGACGTACCAGCGCGCATAAAGGTCGACATAGTTCCGGTCGGCGGCCGCAAAGAATACCGTTCGCGCCCCCAGTCGTTTGGCTGTGGCCTTCAAATCCCGCCAATCAATTTCGTGGCCTGACGCCGTCGCCAAACTAACGCGGGGCTCCTTCATCGATGCAGGCGTCGGCGCCAAAATCGCTGCCACATCAATAGCGTCAATGGCCACGCGATAATGCTTAAGCCACCCTTCCCAGTCCGAACCTGAGGGCACATCGACGCGTAAAGCACGCGCCGCCGCTACCAACCGCTCCACCTGCCCGGCACTTTGCTCATCAAGCTCACAGCATAGAATCCGGCTAGCCTCATCATGAATATCGCGAAGCTGCAAAAGCGGATGGAGTGAAGGCGACTGGGTCTTCAAATCACCAAGTGCAGCCTGCGCGGCCGCATGTGTCGGCTCAAACCGCAGCAATGCTGTCGCATATTTTGCAGCCACGTCTTTGCGGCCGAGCGCGACGTTGCATGACAGCGCGGAATTGAGCAACGCCGTATTGCCAGGAACCAGATCAGCAAGCGCCGAGGCATATTTCTCGGCCGCGCCAACATCGCCCGCCTTGACGAGTTCATTGAAGCGTTCAAATGCGGCCGGCAGTTGCCGTCGAATATCATCAACCAAATCCACCGTATTTGCCGTCACCGCCTTGAGGGCTGACAACTTCTCGATGGCTTCCAAACTGCGCCCCGCAGAACCCAGAGCAGTCACAAGTTGCCGCAATATTCCTGCATTGCCTCGCTGCAAGGACTCCAGATGCTGAAGCAGCAGCAGCGCCTCCTGCGCACGCCCTTCCCCGCTAAGGGATTGTGCAAGGCTTTGCAGCCCCGCAAGACTGGCAACCCCAACGGGCAGGCTCTGCACGGCACGCCGCCGTTCAAACAGAATGTCCATTTGCAACAGATTGCCGTTCTGCACACCGGACAATCTGTGAAACTCGGTAACTTCCGTGCAATGGAAACCCATATCGTTCAACTGGGCAAACACCGCCTCCGCCCGTGCGCCGCCTATATTGTATTCAACCAGCGAAATCTCGACCAGAATGTAGCCGGCCTGGCTCAGCACGGTTTGCCCGCCGCGCAATACGTCAAGTTCCGACCCTTGCGTGCCAATTTTCACAAAATCGAACCGCCGCCCCTGGAACAGATCGTCAAGCCGCACCTTGTCAACTTCGTGCTTCAACACAACTTCGTCGCGGAAAAAATGGGTATTCTCCTGATAAAGCGAACTGCCTGTCGACTGCAGCCACTCCTTGGTCAAATACAGTTCCGCGAGGCCCGCTTCATACGAAGCCGCAACACCGTGCAGTTCGAAACCAGTTGCAGCCAGTGCTTGCTGACAGAACGGATTGGGCTCAACCAGCGTTGGCACACAGTCCGGAAAAACGCTTAGAAATTGCTGTGCAAAGCTGCCCACATGCGCACCGACATCCAGCAAGCTGTGCGGGGCATAACCTTGAACCTTCAGCGCTTCAAGAATGTCGATTTTCATCGGCGTCCCGCCGCGCGCTTTTTGGCAGGCGTTTTGGTCTTGCGCTCGGCAACGACAGACTTGGTGACCTTCGCCTCAACCAGGGCGATATCGGCATCAGTCCAAATTCGCTTGTCAGCGCGAATGGGCCGCGCAAGATGCAGCCGCGAGAGCTTTGCCTTATAGAGTCCGATATAGTCCTCTACCGCCAGCACTTCTTGGCCCTCATGATCGAGAGCGGCACCAACTTCCAGATAACTCGCAAGGCCACTGAGATCCGGCCGGGGCAGACGGCCATGCTTATGATCGTCGCACATAATCTGGTATAAGTCTTCAAGCCGCTCAACAAGCAATTCCATGTCAAACAGCTTGCATTTGTCGCGGTTCTTTTTTAGGGACACTTTATAGGACTGAACCGCTGGCCGGTCATGACCAAGAGCAACAGCCCGTTCGACAAAATCCTGCGGACGCGTAACCACCAGATCCTTCAATCCCGCCGAACGCACCAGGCTGCCGCACACACGCGAAGCAAAACTGCGACCCGACAACGTTAACACTGGCACGCCCATAAACAGCGCATCCGAAGCCGTCGTATGCGCTCCGTACGGCGCCGTATCCAGAAACAGATCCGCCAGCGCATAGCGTGCCAGATGATGCGCGTTCTGCAGTTTCGGCGCGAAAACAATGCGCTCCTTCGCAACGCCTTTGTCCGCAGCGTACTGTGCCAGTCGGGCTTTAGTTTCCACGGACGCATCAAGCAGCCACAGCACACTGCCGGGAACGCGGCCTAGAATGGCGAGCCAACGCTCAAATGTGAACCGAGCAATCTTGTGCGTTCCGTTAAAGCAGCAATAGACAAAGGCGTCGTCCGGCAATCCCGCGTCACGGCGCGTAGGCGTAACATCCGCCACCACCCGCTTGCGGTCATTTGGCTGATAGCACGGCAGGCGAAGCACTTTCTCCGAATAGTACATCTCCGAACCCGGCGGAATTATCCAATCGTCGGCGACAATATAGTGGTGATACGGCGTACCCATTGTCCCCGGATAGCCCAACCAATTGACCAGAATAGGAGCGGGCCTGCGCGCAAAAACGCCGGTTCGCGCATCGCGCGTGTGGCCATTGACGTCAACCAGAATATCAATACCGTCATCGGCAATCTTCTGCGCCGCATCGTCATCACTGAGCTTGCGAATGTCGGTCCAATGCTCCACCCCGGCCTTGATCCGCTGTGTCAGCGCACTGTTCGACTCTGGCCCGCAATAATAGGCAAAGATCTCAACACGAGAGCGATGGTGTTGCTCAAAAAACTCCGCCATCAAATAGCCAACTGCATGATCGCGCAGATCGGATGAAACATAGCCGACCCGCATCCGTCGCGACTTAAGGTCGATTGTCGCATGACGCCGGTCAGCGCCTGCGCAGTAGACACCTTCAGCAGCCAAACTGCGAGCGTAACGATCAGCTGACGCCAGTTGAAGCAAGGGATCGTCGGTATAAACCGCCGTCGACAAAGGATGGATCCCCTTCACCACGGTCTTCCGGTCAACTCTTTCACTTGGCACGACCGTCGGCCATTTGCATTGCGCGAGGCGCAGCGCCACATATTGCTCGATAATGTCACCCTGGTGCGGATTGATTTCCAGACACTGTTGCACCGCCGCTTCCGCGCTTTCAACTTGATGATGGTCCGACAGCACGCGTGCAATTTGCTTAAGCGCCGTTGTCGCGTACGAGACTGACCCGCCTGTGATCGGCACCGCCCGATTGACACCGGTACGCCAAAGCTCAATCGCGCGATCCGCCGAGCCCGAACGCTCCAGGAACCCGCCAAGATTGAT
Organism: Rhodobiaceae bacterium; assembly: GCA_009885515.1. Classification (GTDB taxonomy): domain Bacteria; phylum Pseudomonadota; class Alphaproteobacteria; order Micropepsales; family Micropepsaceae; genus SZUA-430. The sequence continues at coordinate 6,679 of VFKO01000523.1, forward strand.
ATAGGCCGGCATGAAGTCCGGGTTGAGTGCCACCGACGCTTTCAGGGCCTCAGTCGCTGCTGCCGTGTCCCCCAAAAGGGCATCGAGAGCCGAACAGTTGAAGTGCACAACATAAAGCAGCGGATGCTCGCGATTGCTGTTGATCCAAACCCGGTAAAGCTGCCGCGCGAAATCGATTTTGCCCGCCGCACTCAGGGTGCTCGCCACCTCGACTAGCTCCCCTATTTTCAAAGAGCCCGACGCGATTTTCTGCAATGCAGTCAGATAAGAAGTGTCAGTCATGGTGTGTCGCTCGCAAACTGCCGGGCGGGCTCTGGGCGCAAGCAGTCATTGGCGCACAGCACCCTCTGGTGGGATGCCGTAGTCTTGATTGATTTACCTTACAATTTCGCTAACGCCGGGAGGCCTTTGCGCCGGGCGAAAAGTCATCGCCCGGCGAAAATCTCTGATTAAACCGTCACGCCGCCTTAGCCTGCGACTTGAACGTAAGCGTCGACCTGTTCGGCTTCCATGCTGGCAACCTGTGTGCCACTGAACCCGGCAGCCTGTGTCGATGTCATTGCGAAGATATTCGTCGTGGTCAGCTCATCGATCTGCGTGATGGTCAACCCCGCAATCTGCGTCGAGGACAGGGCGCCGATCTGAGTGGTCGTCAACTCGTTAACAACGGTCGATGTCAATGACCCGACCTGCGTTGAGGTCAATGCCCCAATCTGGGTGGTCGAGAACTCACCATAGTCCGTTGTAGCCAAGCCTCCCAAAGTTGTCGTGCTCAGGCCTGCGACCTGTGTATTGGTCAGACCCGAGATCTGCGTGGCGTCGAAGGCCGAGAAGTTGGTCGCGTTCAGGGCCCCGATCTGCGTCGTCGTCAGGC
>VFKO01000288.1 GCA_009885515.1 Rhodobiaceae bacterium
GTTGGGGTCATGGGGTGTTATTAGCTGCTTGCAGGCGTTTGGAAAACGGGCAAATTTGACCTTGAGATGAAAACACAAGCCGAACCAATAAAATCAGAGCGACTCTTTCTGCGCCGTTGGCGTGACGAGGATTTAGAGCCGTTCGCGGCGCTCAACGCCGACCCGGTGGCCATGCGGTTCATGCCTGGAGTGATGACGCGTGCGGAGACGCTGGCTCTGATCGCGCGGATCGAGGAGCATTTTCGCGTGCATGGGTTCGGAATTTGGGCGGTCGAGGTGCCGGGCGTTGCGCCGTTCGTCGGGTATCTGGGTTTGCAGCGTGTGGGGTTCGTGGCGCCTTTCACACGGGCGGTTGAGATCGGCTGGCGGTTGGCGCCGGATTTTTGGGGCAAGGGCTATGCGACGGAGGGGGCGCGGGCGGCCCTTCGATACGGGTTTGAAAAATTGAATCTCGATCAAATTGTTTCGTTCACCGTGCCCGCGAACAAGGCGTCCTGGTCGGTAATGGAGCGGATCGGCATGACGCGCGATGTGGGCGGGGATTTTGATCATCCGCGCTTGCCGGTGGGGCATGAGCTAAGGCGGCATATTTTGTATCGGAAGAATCGCGTGGAGTAGTTTCCGTTTTATTCAGGTGCGTTTCTGGCAGCCAGTTGAGTAGACCCCTTGATCTTCGAATCCACTGCCGCCTGCACTCGTGGGGAATAGCGGCTCTTTGCCCTTTGCCACCATTGCTGGACACCGGGATTGCGGAGGAGCAAATCAAAGGAATGAGCGGCGTCCGTGCCCGGCGAAGAGTCAATTTCGATGGCCAAGCTATGGTTCATCACGGCATGTTCGAGCATTGTACTGAACCGCCAGCGGTCGAGAGGCTCAAGTGTTTTCATGTCACGCAACCCGTCTCTGAATATTCTTGCCGAATCCGGATCGGACATCAGCAGGATACGGAAATTCTGAATGTCTGCGTTGATAGTGACGAGGCGGGCTTCTCGCGCGGATGCTTGGTAGACGCGGAACTGAAGTGCCGCGTAGATCAGCGAGACGATGATGGCTATTGCTGCGATGATCTGGCTGGCGAAGGCGAGTTCTTCGAGTGACATGGGGTGGGCTTCCCGGGGTTGGCTGGTGCTTGGTGCTACTCTAGTGGGGATGGTGCGGCGAGCAAGAAAGAAGGGGGGCACGCGAAGGCGCGAAGA
>VFKO01000552.1 GCA_009885515.1 Rhodobiaceae bacterium
GAGATCGCCAAATTGCTCGGCGTCGCTACCATCCTCGAAGGCAGCGTGCAGCGCCAGGGCAATTCAGTGCGCGTCAATGTCCAGTTGATCAAGGCGGCCACCGACGGACATTTGTGGGCGGAGGTCTATGACCGCAAGTTAGACAACATTTTCGAGGTGCAGAGCGAAATCGCGATTGCCGTCGCCGAAGCCCTGAGCGCCAAAGTCACCAGCAGCGAAAAATTGACACTCGCCGCTGTGCCGACGAAAAATACCGCCGCTTACGACGCCTATCTGCGGGCATTGGCGTTCTACAGGATCAGTGACGCCAGCAATGCCGAACGATTTCTGCAGCAGGCAGTGAAGCTTGACCCGGGCTTCGCCGCTTCGTGGGCGTTGCTGTCAAGGGTGCATGCGCAATGGTTCAACGGTGGTGATAGGGGTCCTGCCCGCCGCGAGGCAGCGCAGCATGCGCTGGAGTCGGCACTGCGACTGCAGCCAGACTTGGAGGAATCCCGGCTTGCTCAAGCCTACTTTCAATATTGGGTTGAGCGCGATTTCCCCGGCGCCCGTCAGCGCTTCGAACAGGTCTTGGCAGAATGGCCGAACAATGGGGACGCGGTATTGGCACTTGGACTTATCGCGCGGCGCCAGGGCAGATGGGACGAGGCACGGAACTACATGAGTCAAGCAATCGCGCACGATCCGTTGTCGAGTTCGGCGCGTGGCAATTTGATACAAACGCTATTTTACTTGCGCGAACACGCCGCGGCTCAAGTCAGTGTGGATGCTTCGCTGAACATCCTGCCGGACAATGGCTTTCTGATCGGCCTCAAGGCAAAAATCCAGCAGGCGATTGGCAAGTTGGATGAGGCGGATGAAACGCTCAAGGGCTTGCAAGTGACGCCGGCTGGTGGGTGGGTGATGGATGCCATCTTCTCTCAAGCGGCCTACCGGCGACGTTACGGCAACGCGATTGCCAACTTTGAAGCGGCAATCAGATCGGACAAGGCGGCGGGTTCGCTTGGCATCGACTCCAGTCAACTCAATCTCCTTCTGGGCGATCTGCGACGTCTGTCGGGAGACGCGGCAGGGGCGAAAACCAACTACATGCTGGTTCGCGACGAATTGTTGCCCGAAGAGAAGCGACAGCCTGGAAACGCATGGCTCCTGAAAACACTTGCACTCATGTATTGCGGTCTGGGAGAGCGCGAGCAATCGACAAACTTCGCAGAGCGTGCGATCAAACTGGCGTCTGCTGTATCTGACAAGGCGACCGGGCCAGAAATGGAACTCGTTAGGGCGCAGATCTGGGCCCGCTTCGGTGAACGTGACCGCGCCATCCCGGCTCTGGCACGCTTGCTGAAACTGCCAGCGGGCCGCGTGACGCCCGCTATCCTGCGCCTCGACCCCGACTTCGACAAACTGCGCGGCGACCCGCGGTTCGAGGCGCTTGCAAACAGCGACAAGAATCAGAATTGACAGGCACCACCAGCATTCTCGCCACTCTGGTCATTCGCGACATCGCCCTCCCCTGGACCTTCCGCCACATCAACCCGCCGGAATATCAGTGCGGCTACTATCCCATCGCCTCCGCGATCAAGGCGTCGCTGGCCTCCGCCAGCAGCGCCTCGCTCGCGTCCATACCCACCGGAACCCGGCCAATGTCCAGCAGCACCGGCACCGCGAGCGGCGAGACGCGGTCGAGTTTCTTCACCACAATATGTCCCTTGATGCGTTTGAGCAGCGCCCCCAGCCGCGCAATGTCGAGCGCACCCGTCGCCGCGTCGTCATAGGCCGCGCGCAGCAATATGTGATCGGGTTCGTGACTACGCAGCACGTCATAGATCAGATCCGACGAGAACGTCACTTGCCGCCCGGTCTTCTCCTCACGCGGATTGCGCCGCTCGATCAACCCCGCGATCACCGCGCACTGCCGGAAGCTGCGTTTGAGCAATGCCGACTCTGCCAGCCACGCATCCAGATCGTCGCCCATCATGTCTTCGTCGAACAGACGGTTCATATCGAGCGTCTGCAACGGCCCCAATGCCCAGATCGCCAGTGAATAGTCGCTGGCGACAAAGCCCAGCGGCTTCATGCCGATGCGCTCCAGCCGCCGCGTCACAAGCATGCCGAGCGACTGATGGCACAGTCGCCCATCGAACGGATAGCAAACCAGATAGTTGCGCGCGGATCGCGGAAACGTCTCGACCA
>VFKO01000597.1 GCA_009885515.1 Rhodobiaceae bacterium
CCACGCGTTCTTCGCCTGCACAAGACGAACGGTTCATGGCGCTGGCGTTGCGGCTGGCGCAGCGCGGCTTGGGCCGAGTGTGGCCCAATCCCGCAGTTGGTTGTGTGATCGTGGACGGCGCCTGCCAGATCGTTGGCCGCGGCTGGACGCAAGATGGCGGCCGCCCGCATGGCGAGACGCAGGCACTGGCGCGTGCGGGTGGGCAGGCTCTGGGCTCCACTGCCTATGTTTCACTTGAGCCTTGCGCCCATCACGGGCAAACGGGGCCGTGCGCGCAAGCCCTGATCGATGCTGGGGTGGCGCGCGTGGTCAGTGCGGTGGAAGACCCTGATCCGCGTGTTGCGGGCAAAGGCCACGCGATGCTGGTGGCAGCCGGACTCGAGGTTCGCGTCGGCGTTCTGCAGGCCCAGGCGAGCGCTCTCAACGCCGGATTTTTTTCGCGGCTGCAAATTGGGCGCCCGATGGTGACGCTCAAACTGGCGACCACACTTGACGGAAAAATTGCGCTGCCGAGCGGGAAAAGCCAATGGATTACAGGCGAGGTTGCGCGCGCGCATGTGCATTTGGTGCGCTCGCAGCATGACGCGGTGATGGTTGGGATCGGCTCGGCGCTGGCGGACGATCCGCAACTGAGCTGCCGGATGCAAGGCGTCAACCATTCAAGATTGGTGCGGATCGTTATAGACACTCAGGCGCGGTTGCCGGCGGCGTCGAAACTGGTGCGCAGTGCGGACAAGCAAGCGGTCTGGCTGCTGACGGCCGCTGCAAAAGCTGCAGAAGCGCTGGCCACGTCAAACGTGAAAGTGTTTCCGGTGCCGGCAGGCGCGGATGGTGTAGACCTTGAGGTCGCTTTGCAGGCGCTGGGGCGGCAAGGATTGACACGCGTGTTGGTTGAAGGTGGAGCAGGGCTTGCTTCATCCCTGCTCAAATCACGGCTTGTGGACCGGCTGGCGTGGTATCGCGCGCCAGCGGTGATGGGAGAGGGGTTGTCCGCCGTAGCGTCGCTAGGTTTGGGTGGGCTTGGCGATTTGCCGCGCTTCATCCACGAAGAGACAATACGCCTCGGTGAGGATGTGCTGGAAACTTTTCGCCGCGCGACCTAATACTCTCGCCCATGTTCACAGGCATCATCATCGACGTCGGTATGGTCGAGCTTATCACCAAGCGCGGCGACACCACTGTCAAGATCAAAACGGTACTCGATCCGGCGGGTCTGGCGATCGGTGCGTCTGTCGCCTGTTCAGGACCTTGTCTGACCGTCATTGCCAAAGGCGGGCGGGAAGGTGACGCCTGGTTTTCGGTTGAAGTCTCCACTGAAACCATGTCGAAGACGACACTGGAAGCATGGACCGTCGGCCAGTTGGTCAATCTTGAGAAGTCATTAAAGGTTGGAGACGAAATCGGCGGACACATCGTCTCCGGTCATGTGGACGGCGTGGGCGAAGTTGTGTCGCTGTCGCCTGAAGGCCACTCCGTTCGGCTCAAAATCAAAGCGCCCAAAGCGTTGGCGAAGTTCATCGCGGCCAAGGGGTCAATTGCGCTTGATGGAACATCGTTGACCGTTAATGAAGTCGATGGAACAAGCTTTGGTGTGAACATTATTCCGCACACCAGCAAGGTTACAACATGGGGCGCCGTCAAGGTGGGTAGCAAAATCAACATCGAGATCGACATGCTGGCGCGCTATCTGGCGCGGCTCAAGGAGTTCGCATGAGCCATAGCGAGTTCCACGATTTCATTTCGACGCCGGAAGACATCATTGAGGATGCGCGCAACGGGCGCATGTATATTCTTGTTGACGCTGAAGATCGCGAGAATGAAGGCGATGTCATTATCCCGGCACAGATGGCGACGCCTGAAGCCATCAATTTTATGGCCAAGCATGCGCGTGGACTGATTTGCCTGGCTTTGACGCAAGAGCGGTCGCAGCAACTGAATTTGCCGATGATGAGCCAGGCCAACGGCACCCGCAATCAGACGGCCTTCACGGTATCGATCGAGGCGAAAGAAGGTGTGACGACCGGCATCTCGGCGCATGATCGTGCACGGACAGTTTCTGTTGCGATTGATCCTTCGAAAGGGTCCAGCGATATTGTGACGCCGGGGCATGTGTTTCCGCTGGTGGCGCGGCGCGGCGGCGTCCTGGTGCGCGCTGGACATACGGAAGCGGCCGTCGACATATCCAGATTGGCCGGGCTTTCACCGTCCGGCGTCATTTGTGAAATCATGAATGATGACGGAACGATGGCGCGCTTGCCGGATCTAGTGAAGTTCGCGCAACTACACGGGCTGAAGGTCGGGACGATTGCCGATCTGATTGCCTATCGCAGGCGTTACGATCATTTCATCACCCGGTCGGTCGAGACCGAAATCGACAGCCATCATGGCGGCCGGTTCAAAATGATGCTCTATGTCAACACGGTCGAATATGCAGAGCACATCGCGCTGGTGACAGGTGATGTTACAACGCCGGAGCCGGTGCTGGTGCGGATGCATGCGGTCAATTTGCTCGATGATTTGCTGGCCGTGCGCGGCGGGCGGGACGACGTGCTTACGCGTTCGATGGAAATGATCGCCAAAGAGGGGCGCGGCGTGGTGGTTCTGATCCGGGAAAGCCGGGCGACCTATATTTCCGACTTGCTGATCCGCACAGAAGCACGTCCTGAATCCGGTCCCCGGCGATTGAAAGAGTATGGAGTCGGGGCGCAGATTCTGTTGGACCTGGGGGTCTCAAACATGATCTTGCTGACCAATTCCGCATCAAGGAAAATTGTGGGTCTTGAGGGGTATGGGTTGCGCGTGACAGGTACGCGCGTGGTGGGCTCAAGGTTTGGAACATAAGTCATGACAAGGGTAGCCCCCAAAATCCTCATCGTCGAAGCCCGGTATTACGCGGATATTTCCGACGCGTTGCTTGCAGGTGCGTTGTCCATACTGAAAGCGGCGGGCGCCGAAACCGAGACGATTACCGTACCGGGTGCGCTTGAAATTCCAGGTGCTATTGCGATGGCGAGCGCGCAGGGTCATTCTGCGGGGAGGACTTATGACGGCTTTGTGGCCCTTGGATGTGTCATTCGTGGCGAAACGACGCATTATGAAATAGTCTCGAACGAATCCGCGCGCGGGTTGATGACATTGACTGTGACGCAACGCCTGGCGATCGGAAACGGCATCTTGACTGTTGAAAAAGAGGATCAGGCGTGGGCGCGCGTTCATTCAGGCAAGATCGAGCACAAGGGTGAGAATGCGGCCAAGGCCGTGCTGGCGATGATCGACGTGCGGCGGCAACTCAGTTTTGGTCACCGGTGACATGACAAATCCGAAAACACCCCGGCCTCCCCGGCGCTCGGACGGGCGTTCACGAAGTGCTTCGCGCCTGGCGGTTGTTCAAGCGCTCTATCAAATGGAAATGTCGGGCCAGGATTCTGAATCGGCGCTGCGCGAGTTCATTGAACACCGTATGGGACAAGAACTGGAGGGCGAGAAATACGCGCAAGCCGACCACAAATATTTCTCGGACATTTTGCGCGGTGTGGTGGCCCGGCAAGACGAGATTGACGGTGCGCTGGCGCGGGCGACGGGCAAGACATGGTCCTTCGACCGGATTGACACCACGATGCGCGCTATCTTGCGCGCCGGTTCTTACGAGTTGATTGCGAACCTCACAGTGCCGGTGCGTGTCATCGTGCATGAGTATCTGAGTGTTGCGAGCGCTTTCTATGCCGAAAAAAGCGACGATATAGTTTTCTTGAGCGGCATCCTGTTTCAGATTGCGCGCCAACAGCGTCCGGATGAACTTGGGACGCTTAGTCCTGCCGGGACATGAAGCGCAAGGCGCAAAGACGGGGTGAATTCGATCTCATCGCCAAATATTTTGCGCCTTTGGCACGCGGCGAGTCAGGTGCGCTTGGTCTGACTGATGACGCCGCCCATTTGCTGCCGGCAGCGGGTCACGATTTTATCATGACGACTGATGCGCTCGTGGAAGGCGTGCATTTCTTGCCGGGCGATCCGCCAGCGGCAATTGCGCAGAAAGCGCTGCGCGTCAACATTTCGGACCTGGCGGCAAAAGGTGCGAAGCCGAGAGCCTATTTGTTGACGGCGATACTGCCTTCGTCGATCGACAACGACTGGCTGGCTACATTTGCCAGCGGATTGAAGCAAGACCAGAAGCGGTTTGGGCTGACTCTGATCGGCGGGGACACGGTGTCGACGCGCGGGCCTTTGACTTTGAGCATCACGGCGATTGGCGAAGTGGCGTGTGGCCGCATGGTGAAGCGCAGCGGCGCACAGGCTGGTGACGATGTTTGGGTGAGCGGCTCAATCGGGGATGCCGGTCTTGGGTTGATCCAGTCCACAGCGCAAAGGCATTCGCTGCCTCCTGCCCACAGCCGCTATTTGATCTCACGCTATCAAGTTCCTGAGCCGCGCTTGAGTTTGGGGATGGCGTTGGTGGGGCTTGCTCACGCCTGCATTGATGTGTCGGATGGCCTGGTGGCGGATATGGGGCACATCTGCACGGCGTCTGGCGTGAGCATGTTCATCAACAGCGCAGACGTGCCGCTCTCGCGTGCTGCTGCGGCGGCCGTCGCTTCGGGCAAAGTTTCAATTGAAACATTGTTAACATCAGGTGACGACTACGAGCTGGTTTTCACAGCCCCTCAATCGGCCAGGTCACGGCTGGCCGTGATCGCAGCGAAGCTGAGGGTCAAAATCGCACGGATTGGGCGCGCTGGTGACGGTGAGGGGGTCTCGGTGCTGGATGGTGAAGGCAAGCCGCGCCATTTTGACCGCCGGGGTTTCACACATTTTTAAACTGCAGATGAATTTTGATTTCATGTGACGTTAAAGCAGCCCGTGCACAATGGCCTCAAGGGGAATGGTGCAGGAGTGTCCGTTATGCGTTTTATTATGGCGTTGATTTTGCTCATGATCGTGTTTGGCGCGAGTTCGCAGACCGAGGCCCAAAAGGCGGAACAGCTTGCGAAGTAGCCGCTTGGGTTCCATGCGGATTGTTGCCGGGCTGATACTGGGCTTGTCCATAACAGGTGTGGCGTTCGCCAGCAGTGCTCCGAAAAAAAAGAGCCCCTCGACCGTTAGCACTCCGTCTGTACCTTCCGTGCAAATGCCGATGCTTGTGGCACCGATCATCATAGACGGCCAATTGGCGCACTATGCGTATTTGAGCGTCACACTGATTCTGCCCGACGACTCAAACAAATTGATGCTGCTTGATAAAATTCCCTACATTCAGGATGCATTTTTGCGCGAAGTGCATGGGTTGCCGATTGTACTCAACAATGATCCCAATGTTCTGGACGACGAGGGGCTGGGTAGCAGGTTGTTGAGCCTGTGCGAGGGGATTGTTGGCCCCGGCATCGTTAAGAAAGTGGCGTTTCGCGATAGCAGCAAAGACTTTCAGTAACGCTGCCTGACGCCTGTCGGGCGTATTTGCCGCATTTCACCTGAGTTCAAGTATTGCAAGCCCTAAGGGTGTTTGGCATGTTCCGCCTTCTTTTTGGCTGGGGGACTGTCGAGTCGTTCATCGACCCGCGCACATGAAAATGTGTGGCCCTTGGATCAAAGCCCGGAATCTGGAAGTCACTGGATTACGGCAAACGTCATATCAAGGTCTAAGGGCATATGGAAACCGGAACGGGACTTCTTATCACTTTGGTGTGTGCGCTGGCAGCGCTTGCGTATGGCGGTTGGGCGATCCAATCGGTGTTGAGTGCGCCAGCGGGCAATGCACGCATGCAGGAAATTGCAGCCGCCATTCAAGAGGGCGCGGACGCCTATCTCAAGCGCCAGTATATGACGATTGC
>VFKO01000530.1 GCA_009885515.1 Rhodobiaceae bacterium
AAGAAAGCATATCACCGGCTGGTGCGCGAGCATCATCCGGACAAACTGATCGCGCGCGGCGTGCCGGCCGAATTTGTGCGCCTGGCGACCGACAAGCTGGCGGCGATCAATGGAGCCTATGAGGCGATCAAGACGGAGCGCGGGATCAATTGATGGAAACGGGTGAGTACGAGTCGCCGGCTGCCAGGTCGCTGGGCAAAAAAGTGATCGAAACCGACCCGAGCCGCGGTTACGTCAAGGCCTCGTTCGTCGCGAGCGAAACTTTCGTCAATCGCTCCGGGCGCATTTTCGGCGGCTATCTTGCGGCGATGCTGGATACACTTTGCGGGCATGCGGTGCGGCTGACGCATCGGGAACCGGGCACGCCGCAGGTGACGCTTGAACTCAAAACCTCGTTCATCGGCCGCGCCGATGTGGGGGTTTTGACCGGCGAAGGCTGGGTGCGCCATCGCGGCAAGTCGATTGCTTTTGCCGAGGCTGAACTGCGCAACGCGGCGGGTGAACTTGTGGCCAAAGCCAGCGCGACGCTGAAGGTCGGGGCATGAGTTTGCGCTTTATTGACAGGCCGTCGCCGAATTTCAACGAGCGTGTGGGCGTGGTGCGGCCCGATATTCTGTTGCTGCACTATACGGGCATGCAGTCGTGCGAGGCCGCGGTCGCGCGGTTGACGGATGCGGCGGCCAGGGTCAGCTCGCATTATACAATCGATGAGGACGGCACTGTCTATGTGCATGTGCCGGAGCATTTGCGCGCCTGGCATGCGGGTGTATCGTCGTGGCGGGGGCACAACGATATCAATTCGCGCTCGATCGGGATCGAGATCGTCAATCCGGGGCACGAGTTCGGCTATCGCGCGTTTCCGGAGGCGCAGATCGAGGCCGTCATTGCCTTAAGCCAAAAGATTATCGCGCGGCATGAGATTCCAGCACGCAACGTGATTGCGCATTCCGACATTGCGCCTGGCCGCAAGACCGATCCGGGTGAACTGTTTCCATGGCGGCGGTTGGCGGCGGTTGGGGTTGGGGTGTGGGTTGATGGCGTGCCGCTGGAGGTGGAGACGCTGTCACGTGGCATGTCGGGGCCGGGGGTTTTTGCTTTGCAATCTCAACTTTCCCGGTATGGTTACGGTCTGGAGAAGAGCGGCGAATTCGACGGAAAGACAGAGTGTGTCGTGACAGAATTTCAGCGGCATTTCCGGCCGGGGCAACTCGATGGGGTTGCGGATTCCCAAACCCAATCATTGCTGCACGTTCTCAACGAAATACTTGACCGCACGGTCTGAGACGACAACTATGCCCTTGAGTCAGGGGGCTGGATGACCGCTGGGGTGCAAACCCTGGAGGAAAGTCCGGGCTCCACGGGAATATGGTGCCGGGTAACGCCCGGCGAGGGTAACCTCAGGGAAAGTGCCACAGAAAACAAACCTCCG
>VFKO01000044.1 GCA_009885515.1 Rhodobiaceae bacterium
CGTCATCCCGTTCGTCTAACGGATACGGCTCCGCCTTGTGAATCCCTCAGCCCAACTTTCCGTTGCACCTGAGATAATTTTGATTCACTTGTTTATGCAGGCTGCCTAAGCGGCGCCGCTGCCGCCTCGACTTCGGCCAGTGTAAATCGCTGCGTGATGTGCTGCGGGCAATTCCAATCGAAGGCTTCGACGTCGATTAGGAATCCGCGTTCTACGCGCGCGCGGTAGTCGGCCACCTCCAGTTTCGCCAGCGTCACCGCATCCTCCCCGCCGATCAATCTCGCGCGTCCGAAAATCTTCAACCGCGCCTTGTTCGGATAGTCCATGAAGAACAAAGACACCCGGTTGTCCGTCGTCACGTTGCCAACGCTGACATATTGTCGGTTGCCGCGAAAATCGGCGAAACCCAGCGTCGTCGCGTCGAGCACGCGCACGAAGCCGACCGGGCCGCCGCGATGTTGCACATAGGGCCACCCAGTTTCGCCGACGCTCGCCATATAAAAACTGTCGTGCGCACCGATGAATGCCGCCTCACGCGGGCTGAGCGCCACATTCATCGACTCCCCGCCTTCGCGTTGGGCATAGGCGCCGCGACTGCCCATCTGCTCTTGGACCCGCTTCACCGTATCGGTGAACGCAATCTCGCCAAATCGATGTCCCATAGATACCTCCTCACACGTTCGAGAGAGTGCGGCGCACGCCGATCACAGGCGCGCGCCCTCCGCTCAGGCTGCTTGCTTCAACGCGATCTTCGGAAAGTCGATTTCGATCTGTGTCGCCTTGCCGATCAGATTGGTGAAGATGTTGAGGGCGACGTGCGAAATGATCTCCATAATCTCGCCGTCCGAGTGTCCGGCGCTGCGCACCGCATCGAACTCGCCCTTCGTGACCTCGCCCACATTCTTGACAAGCGCGCGAGCAAAGGCAAGCGCAGCTCCAGCCTTAACGTCCGACGACGTTGCATTTCGGTTTGCCAAGATCTCCGCGTTGTCGAGACCGGCCTGGCGCCCAATCGCCGTGTGCGCCGACACGCAATACTGACAGGCGTTCTGCTCAGCAACGGAAAGCGCGATGCGTTCGCGCGTTTTCGCATCCAATTCGCCGTTCTCCGCGATGTGATACAGGCCTAAAAAGCCCTGCAACGCTGCTGGCGACGTTGCCAGCGCGCGGATGAAATTCGGCGTCGCGCCGAGCTTTGACTGCACCGTGTCGAGCAACTGCTTAGCTTGGCCCGTTGCGGTTTCAGGATTAACGACTTCAATACGTGACATAAGGCTTCTCCTTGGTGATAGCGTTGTGCGAGAGCTTCATCGCTTCCGCCGATGAAGCCGAAGATGAGCCTTGACCACGGCCTTTAGAACGTGTGGCCTCGGCAATTGATTGTTCCGCAAACAGGAAGAATGCCGCGTGGACCGCTTTCACGAACTCCAAGTCTTCGTCGCCGTCGCAGATAAGGGCAGCTTCGCCAAAGCCGGCGCGAAACTTCGCATCAGTCCGCCCGCAGTCACGCGCACAATCTCCGGCCTCGAAGATCGCCTTGGCGCACGCTTGTTCAACCGCACGACGCGCAGTCTCAGTTTGACCGAACCCGGCGCGCGCTTTCTCGAAAGCGCACGCCGCATACTCGCCGACCTTGACAGTTCGGAAATGGGCGCGGCGGGCGAATCCGGCATGCCGACGGGTCATTTGACGATCGGCGCCTCGGTCACCTTTGGGCGCGCCGTCCTTGCCCCCCTGATGACGCCATTCCTGAAGGCGCACCCGCGCATCACGGCTTCCATCGTTCTTCAAGATCGCGTCGTCGACCTCATCAGTGACGGCATAGACATAGCCATTCGCATCAGCAACTTGCCCGACTCTTCGCTCGTGGCCCGTCGTCTGGGAGAGGTGCGGCGCGTTTTGGTCGCAAGCCCCGCCTACCTCGCCAAGCGCGGCACTCCCGCGCATCCCAGCGATCTGAAACTCCATTCGATCGTAGCCTTCACCGGCCTCATGCAGAACCGCGAATGGCGTTTTCTCGACGGCAATGCGACAAACAGAGTGCAGCTCTCGCCCACGCTTGAAATCAACGACGCGGTAGCGGCTATCGCCGCCGCCGAAGCCGGCGACGGCATCACGATTGCGCTCTCCTACATGGTTGCCGAAGCGATCGCGGCGGAAATACTGGCGCCTGTCCTCGAGGAGTTCACGCCGCCCCCCCTACCCGTGCATATGGTCTATCCGCAAACCACGATCGTAGCGCCCAAAGTGCGCGCCTTCGTCGACTTCGCCGCCCCACGATTGAAGATGCGGCTAGATGAACTTGCCCTGGCGAAATCCATCTCGGCCAAAACGCGCAAACGAAGCGCCGACTAACTAGCTCCACGGCGCGATTTTCCGGGCTTCCAAACCACCGGAACCGAAGCTCCGCGCTCCAACGCCGCCGCCAGTTTCTTCGGCGGTCGCAAATCGAAATCCCTTTCCAGGCGGCGGCCTTCGCTTTGAGCCTCGCATTGTTCGGCATGGTTCCAGCTCTGGCATACCAAGCGCGACCGTCGAGTTCGCAGTACAGTCACTTTGTGCGCTCAAAATGAGCTGGTTTTACCGAAGGGAACCGCAATCCATGCCACGGTGTGATCAAGAATCAAGACGTGCGTTCAAAGAATCGCCAGCCGCGCTATAAGACGAAGCTACTCCTTGCCAAGTCAAAAAGCCGCGAAACTCTTTCCCCGGACCAAAGATGATTGCGAATGGGTCAATTCGCCGCCCACCGGTCAAGAAATGATTTAGACGCCCTCAATCCATCAGCTTCTGCGCCAAATACACATAGTGCCGCGCCCAGCGCTTGGCGTTGATGGCAGGGTCGGCATCGTTCGAGTGCCCGCCAAAAATGTTCTCGAAATACAAATACGGCGCGCCCAATTGCGATAACCGCGCCGCATACTTGCGCGCATGCCCCGGATGTACGCGATCATCTTCCGTGTTGGTCGTAATGTAGGGTTCCGGATACTTCACGCCCGGGCGCAATTTTTGATACGCCGAGTACCGGGATAAAAACGCCCGGTCTGCCGCCACATCCGGATTACCGTACTCCGCCACCCAGGACGCGCCAGCCGGCAATTTATGATAGCGCAACATATCAACCAGCGGACTCTCAACCACAACCGCATTGAACAAATCCGGACGTTGCGTCATCGACACCGTCATCAGCACGCCACCATTTGATCGCCCATAAATTCCAAGCCGCCGCGGGCTTGTGATTTTGCGCGCAATCAGATCCTCTCCTACCGCCGCAAAATCATCGAACGCCCGTTGCCGGTTTTCGCGCAAGGCCGACTGGTGCCACGCAGGTCCGAACTCACCGCCGCCACGTATATTGGCCGTCACAAAGGCACCACCGCGTTCCAGCCACAGCTTCCCCATCTCCGGCATATAGACCGGCGGCTTTGACAGCTGGAACCCGCCATAGCCGAACAACAATGTCGGCGTTTGACCATTGGCCTTGGCCTTCTTTGCCCGAACCAGGAAATAGGGAATCTTCGTTCCATCCTTGGACGTCGCCCAATGCTGCTCGACGATATGCGCACCCGCTTTGAATTGGGCCGGCATCGCTGCAATTTTCTTCACGCCGCCGCTGATCGCATCGGCCGCCCAAAGCCGCGTCGGTTCCAGAAAACTCTCCGACGTCACGAACAGCAGCGAACCGGACTTTTGCGCTGCCCGCACCACCAGGTTTGAATGCGTGGGCAGGGTCAGCCGTGATCCCCTCCACCTTCCACCCTTGCGCGCATAAACCTCGATAGCGCCTTTCACATTATCAAGCATCTGCAACACAATGCGATCACGCGTAGAATTCACCGCATCAATCGTTTGCGACGGTCCGGGCTTGACAATAAGACTTGATGCCTTTGCAGCAGTGGCCGCATCCTGCGATACGGCGGCCAAATCGATGGCAACCAGTGATCCCGCTTCATACCCGTTCCACGCTGTCTGGAACGAGAAGATCAACTGCCCATCGGCGAATGTACGCAGCGCCGTATGCTGCGGCAGCGGTAACTTGACCGGCCGCTCTCCATCCAGCAAATAGAACTCGGCCTCAAAGAACCCCACCCGCCGCTCGGCCAGCGTCGCTACGAGCTTCCCGTTCGCATCGCGCAACACGCGTGGCGAAACCACCGTATCCTTGCGATCGCCACGAAACACCACTTGCGCCGTCTCAATCGCCCCACCACGCTTGAGCATTCTCAGCACAAAAGGATAACCCGACTCTGTCGCATCGGCCTCGCTCAACGCCCGGGCGACAATTAAAGTGTCCCTGTCCACCCACTCAACCGTCTGCTTGGCGCGATCAAGTTGAAAACCGCCTTTGGCAAACACCTTTGACACGGCGTCGAATTCACGAATCTCAACCGCGTCCCCTCCACCATCCGACAGAAGCACCAGGCACAGACGATCCTCCGGCGCCAGACAATCGACCCCCTTGAGGAACCAGTTCCGGCCTTCGGCCTTCGACAACGCATCCAGATCAAGCAAAGTCTGCCACCGCGCCCGGCCCGAGCGGTATGACTTCAACGACGCGTGCCGCCACACCCCGTGCGGATGCGCCTCATCCTGCCAAACATTATCGACGCCTTCAGCACGGAACTCCGGAAGGGCGATCCGGTCCTTCGCCGTGAAAATCGCAAGCGCTTGGGCGCGGTAAGTCGCATAGCGCTTGTCGCCCTCAAGCCGCGCCAGCGACTTGGCATTCTCCCTCGCAACCCAGGCCAGCGCCTTCTCGCCGTGCACGTCCTCAAGCCACAAATTCGGATCGTCTTCCGCCACCGTCGCTGAAACACACGCCACCAAACTGAGCGCGACCGCTGCTGAAACCAGAAAACTTTGCATACCCAAACCCACCTGTTCCGCCACAACCTAGCGGCCTTCTCCCTGATCGTCCATCAAGCCCTCGCTCACGCCTGCATGACCCGCTAGAATTCAACATGCTTCTCCCAACCTCGAGGTCCGCCCGTGCCTGATGACCCAACGAACTACCAGTCCCTAGTCGACGACCTGAATGCCCTGCTGCGTCTCAAAACCACAGTCATCGGCATGAAAATGTTCGAGAGCGTCCTGGACATGGAAGCCATCCCGCGCATCCGCCGCCCCAAAGCCGTTCACACCACCGACCAGATCGTCTCCATGGCTTCGCGCCTGAACTGGACCGTCGGCATAACCGCTGAAGACCTCGCCGGCGCGCAATGCCGCGCCGTCATCGGCCTGACAGCCCAAGACGACGAATGGCTGAGCGGCAAATCCTATGTCGGCGTCTGGCACGAAGATGCAGCCTCCGCCCGCGCCCGGCAAGAGGCACTCGCCGTCGTGCCCTTCGGCAAATTCAAAGCCATGGCCGTCTCCCCGCTTGCCGCAGGCAAACTTGATCCGCCCGACATCTGCCTCGTCTACGCCACGCCCGGCCAAATGATCATCCTCATCAACGGCCTGCAG
>VFKO01000289.1 GCA_009885515.1 Rhodobiaceae bacterium
CTTGCGATCTTTTCGTCGCGGGATTTGGCGTCGAGCCCGGAAAGCGCATGCTCGCCGCCGGCGCGTGCAAGCACCATCTCAACGACTTTGTCGAATATTTTATTGAGCAACTTGATGCCCGCGGGTTCGTAGCCAAATGTGTTTGCTGGAGAAAAGTGTGACATGAGCCGTCTGTGATCGCCTTGGTAGATTTCGGGACTCATTCTAAACCATACAAGCGGTGTTTTTCACGTACGTAATGCCACGGTATAAGGGTGTTTCCCGGTTATCAGCATCTTTGAGCGCCGGGACGCTGTCTTGGTTGAGGGCGCAAAGCACCGTGAATGGCAACCCAAACGAACTTGAAATCTCGCGCCGTCTGGCGGCGCCACGCGCGCGCATCTGCCAGGCCTGGTCCGACCCCAAACTCTTGGCGCAATGGTGGTGTCCGCGCCCGTGGACGACCGAGGTCCGCGCCTTTGACTTTCGCGCCGGTGGCGATTTTTGCACGTTCATGCGCAGCCCGGACGGCGGCGAAAGCGACAATCCGGGCTGCTTTCTTGAAGTTGCGCCCCAAGAGCGTATCGTCATGACGTCCCTGTTAACCGGCGGCTGGCGTCCGGCCACGCCTTGGCTTGCCTTGACGGCGATCATTACCATGGCCGACGAGGACGCTGGAACACGCTTCATTGCGCGCGTCCTGCTCAAGGACAGCGCCGGCAGCACCCGCCACAAGGAGATGTGCCTCCAGCTTGAAGAACTAGCGCAGAAGATTACTTAGGCACGCTGGTCGCAGTTCATAATATGAAGCTCACAAGCCAATAGCTAACGGCCGCGATCAGCGCCGAGGCTGGAATCGTCACGATCCAGGCAAAGACAATGCCGCGCGCGATACCCCAACGCACCGCCGAGGTACGGCGGGCGGCGCCGACGCCGATGATGGCGCCGGTGATCGTGTGCGTCGTGGACACCGGAATGCCGAGATAGGTCGCGCCGAACAGCGTGGCCGCGCCCGCAGTTTCAGCGCAGAAGCCCTGCATGGGCGTCAGCCGCGTGATTTTCGAACCCATGGTGTGCACGATGCGCCAACCACCAAACAACGTGCCGAGCCCCATTGCCGCATAGCACAGGATCGCCACCCAGAGCGGCACATAAAATTCGCCTTCGATCATGCCATGCGCGTAGAGCAGCGCCGCGATGATGCCCATAGTCTTCTGCGCGTCGTTGCCGCCGTGGCCCAGCGAATAGAGCGACGCCGAAACGAATTGCAGCTTGCGGAACGTTCCATCGGCAAAGGCGGGCGTCGTGCGCACGAAACTCCACGAGACGACGAGCACCATCAGCAATGCCAGGACGATTCCCGTCATCGGCGAGCCGGCAATGGCCAGCACGGTCTTGGTCAAACCGCTCCAAACGATTGCCTCGAATCCCGCCTTGGCGACGCCCGCGCCCACAATGCCGCCGATCAGGGCATGCGAGCTCGACGAGGGAATGCCGCCGAGCCAGGTGACGACGTTCCAGACGATGGCGCCGGAAAGGGCGCCGAAGATAACCGCATCGTCGATAAGGGCGGGGGAGATAATTCCAGAACCTACGGTCTTTGCCACCGCGATCCCAAAGAAAAAGAAGGCAATGAAGTTGAAGAATGCGGCCCAGATGACGGCGTGGTGCGGCTTCAGCACCCGGGTTGAGACGATTGTTGCGATCGAATTGGCAGCGTCGTGCAGGCCGTTCAGGAAATCGAACGCGAGCGCGACCACGATGAGAAAGATGAGCGAAACGGCGACCCCGTCGATTTCCATGAAATGTCCGCTCTCAAAGATGCTCGATGACGAGACCGTTAATCCGGTTCGCAACATCCTGGAAGCAGTCGACCACCTTCTCCAGGTGATCGTAGATTTCCGCGCCCTTGATGTAGGCCATGGCGTCGGTTTTGGCCGGCCCTTGCAGCAGCGCCTTCAGGCCGTCCAGGTAGAGTTGATCCGATTGCTCCTCAAGGCGCACGATTTCCTCGGTGATGACGTTGAGCCTGGGGGCATGCCTGCGCATCGTTCTGAGAAGCGGCACCGCTTCGCCCGCCAGCGCCGCAGTCCTGATGATGAGGTCGCCGGTCTGGCGCATCGGCGTTTCGAATTTATCCACTTCGAACAACAAAACGGCCTTGGCGGTTTTGTTCATCTGGTCGATGGCATCATCCATCGAGGTGATGAGGCCACGAATATCGCTGCGGTCGAAAGGCGTGATGAAGCTGCGGCGGATCGCTTGAAAAACCTCAGCGGTGATCAGATCCGCCTCGTGCTCGTGCGCGGCGATCTTTGCGCAGAATTCCTTGACCCTGGGACCGCCGTCGAGCATTTCGCGCAGCGCCGTCGAGCCGCCGATGAGACACTGCACATGGCGGTCGAACATGTCGAAGAACCGCTCTTCATGCGGCATCATTTTGTAGAACCAACTCAGCATCATTCATCCTCTCGCACGCAAAGGCCCGGTGAGTATTCCCAGCATGTGAGGGTGTGTCTAGCCGACGGCGGCGCGACCGTCGCGGTAAACAGCTTGCATTTCCCCAGCTAACGAAGGGCGCCCTAACGTTCCGCCTTGGCCTTCGACTCATTCGCCGCGTGGCCGAAGATGCCTTTGGCCATCAGCGAAGTCTCGCCCTCGCGCCGTTTCTGGAACACCTCCGCCCGGATGGCGTGAGCATGCGCGTTGTCAGGCTCCGCCAGCACCGCGAGTTCCGCCAGGTGACACGCCACGCGCACGTCTTGCGCCGCAACGTCAAGCGCCCGTTCCGCGAGCTTGTTGGCGCCACCCGCCAGCGCCGCGATTTCCTTCGCCAGCGCCGTCTCGCGCGCAGGTTTCAGATTCGCAGGATTTCCGTCATACCAGCCGCCATAGAGCCGCCAGATGTTGCGCACCACGAATTCCGGCTCGTCATAAGTGGGCTTGAGATAGGGCTTGTCGAGCACTGCCTGCGCGATCGACACCGAATGAATGATATCGTTCAGTCGCGCCCCTTGGTTCATCATAGCCACTGTCTCGCGAACCAGTTGCTCCAGCGCTTCGGCAACATCGCTCAGTACACGGTGGATGCGTGCGACCCCATCTATAGGCAGACCATGTGCGGGCAGGAACAGTTCAGCGCCCCTGTCGGCCATAGCCCGCATCGCTTGCGCCCATTCCAGTGGATAGCGCTGCACCTTTTGTGGATTGCCGGCGTTGGGAAAGTTCCAGATGAAAAAATCGCCGGCGCAAATTGCCTTGTGCTTGGGTACCCACGGCCATGTGTGATCGTCTGTCTCGTCCTTGGCATGATTGAGCTCGATCTTCAGTCCGCCGACATCGAGGTTCAGGTGATCGCGATAGACGGTGTCGGGTTTAGGCGAGCTTTCGGGCAGAAAGCGCGAAGAGTCTGAAATATCGTAACCGCTGCGCCGGAACTGCCCGAACTGACGCTCATTGATGATCTGGTTATAGCCGTTGGTCATGTTGTAACGGTCGAAACGCTTGGGCACGTTTTCGTGGCCGCAGCCGCGCAGCCGCTGATGGCCATGCGCGTCCGCGTCTGCAACGAAGGCCCCGCAGCCGCCGACGTGGTCGACATGCCCGTGCGTATAGACGACAGTATTGAAGCGGTCCTTGCGCCAACGCCGCACTTCATCAACCACCTTGCTGCCGCCGCTGGGGTTGGACGTATCAAAAGCCACCAGCCCGTCATCGGTCTCGAACAACACGCAATGCGAAAATGCCTCAACCATCGCAACGCCACTCGCGATCTCTGAGAGTTTGTGATTGATCCGGTTGATCGGCCCCACCGCATCAGCCCCCTTGCCCTCATCAATCACCGCCCTCGAAAGGGCCAGCAGATCAGCCATGGTTGGGTTCCTCTTTCCAATCAACTCCAGACGCCAAATTTGCCACACAATGCCCGCGTTGCAAGCGCTCAACTCCAGTATCAGGTCACCAGGCTAAAACCTGCCACTGCAAAGTGGTGATCGAATGTGAACGCAAGCCTTATGCGGGCGCGCTTCATGATGGTGAAACTCGTAGCATCGACAGCTGAAAGCTTGTGCAGGATAGGGCGGCGGAAATAGTCCCAGGACTGCTCCAGATCGCGTAACTCACAGGCCAGTATCTTGACGACACCCGGTTCGTGGATTGAATCCCGCCAAGCCAGTGCGACGTCGCGATTGGCATTGCGCTGCAGGAACGTAAAGGTCTCTATCACGACAGGGACGGACGTGTGAAGTTTGGCCCCGGCGCCCCGGACGGTCTCCCAAATTTCGCGTGCCTGTCCGTGCAGCGGATCACGTGTAAGGGCCAAGGCGATCCACGCCCCGCTATCAACGAAAACGAGTTCGCGCTGGCGCACTAAACTTCGTCGTGAACACTGTCGTGTTCAAGCGATGTGCGCAAAGGTTCGCCATCCCAAAGCCCAACCGGTCCGCCCTTCTGCGGCTTAAGAATGACTTTGCGCACGGCCTCACGGACAAGCTCCGCGACACTGCAGCCCGACCGGGCAGCGGCCAGGCGCAGCGCATCGAGTTCTTCCTTACGCAGATAAACCTGAGTCTTTTCCATGTACGTCACAATGACACACTAACTGACACATGTCAAATCAGGCGTCACAGCTCCAGCACCATCCGCCCCCCGATGGGCACCGCAACCCAGCGCGCCGATAACTCATCAATGGCTTCACGGATCGCCTGAATATCCTCGCTCGTCAACGGAAAAGGCTTGTCACCCCGCGCCTCACACGTCGTGTGGAACAGGTCTATGACTTCACTTGCGTCTGGCCGCCCGCTCCAGCTGTCGGCTTGCATGGTCTCGACCAGGCGCTCAACGCCTTCGCTTTCTGTGCTGGTCTCCATCCGAAACCCCGCACCTTCACCCGAAGCCCGCCGGTGAATAAAACCCCGCCGCGCCAAAACCGTTTCAACTGCATAGTGAAACATGTCATGCGGGATCGGCGCCTGCTTCGGGCAGTCAGTCGCCTCCCATGCGCCGTCTTTCATGACAAGCATGGCATCGTATTTTCCCACGCGCTTTTCGAACATGATTTCAGGCAACGGTCACCGTTCCTTAAACGCTAGCGAGTTTTCTACTGACGGGTGGTCCGTGTGCTTCTGAGCACTGCGCGCCGCCATTCTGGAAAAAGAAACAAGCCCACACCACCAATTAGCCAGGAGGCAAAGGGATGGAGTGCCACATAGTGCCAAGCTTGCCGCTTAATGGTAACCGCTGGGCGGTTGTCGACAAGCATGACGGATACAGCATGCAATGACCAGTCAAGGGATCGTATCTGGCTGTCGATTGCACAATCCCCGTAGCGGTTGATTCCGCGAGGTCTAGTTTTGTCGGTGGGCATATTTAAACGGGTGGGCCTTCCATCAAGCTCGAACTCATCGGTGGCATCGCGGCGTCCGAAATTTATGGTAAGCCGATCACTACCAGCATCGATGCAAAAAATTCCACCAACTGAGTTTACCCCGAAGCTACTGACGAATTTACCGTCGCTCGAGTATTTCTGAACACGGCTAGTAAACATCAGGGCCAAATAGAGATGATTGTCATTGGATACAGCGATATCTTCGATGAGAGAAAGCGGCATCTCCTGTGCACCGAGATGCCTGATAGCAAATCCAATCCAGAGTGGCATGAAGAATCCACTTGCACCAATGAGTATCAGCGAAGATGCAACCAATCTGATAATCATGTACTTGCAATCCGGCGAGAAGACCGTTTCGATACACTGTAGAATTTAGAGCGACAAATCAAAATATGACACACATCGCAGTTGCGACGTGCAGCGAAAATTGACTGCTTCAATGGGGGGCTTTTTCGCCCAGAGGCTCTATAAGGACGCTACTCCGCCGCGCGCGGCTCCAGTGCCGCGACGCGCTCGACCGCCACTCTCGTGACATTGCCGTAGTCCGTCTTGCCCGTGCCCAGCACCGGGACCTGTTCGACATGAACCACGCGCCGTGGCACCGCGAGTTCGGCGACACCGTGGTTCTGCGCCCAGGCTACGATCTCGGCGCGGTTGGCTTGCTTGGCGTCAGTGATCAGCACGATCTGCTCGCCCTTGCGCCCGTCGGGCAGCGACACCGCAGCATGCATATTATCGGGCCAAAGTGCCGAGGCGCAGTTTTCCACCACCGCCAGCGACACCATCTCGCCACCGATTTTGGCAAAGCGCTTGACGCGTCCGCGAATGGCGATGAAGCCTTCACTGTCGATCGCAACGACGTCGCCCGTATCATGCCATCCATCAATGAGCGGGTGCAGCACACCCGGCTGGTCAGGGCTCAAATAGCCCTTCATGACGTTCGGTCCGCGCACGAACAGGCGCCCGGCATTGGGAATGCCTTCGACGGGCTCAAGCTTGGATTCCATGCCGGCCATCAAGGTGCCCACCGTGCCAAGCTTGCTCGCACCTGGCTGGTTCGCGGCCACCACGGGAGCAGCCTCCGTAACACCATAACCTTCGAGGATTTCCATGTTGCAGCGCCGGCGCAACAACGCCCGCGTCTCATCTCGCACGCGCTCGGCGCCGCAAACCGCCAGGCGCAGCGTTGCCAGATCGCCTTCGTCGCTTGCGCGCGCGTATTGCGAAATGAATGTGTCGGTCGCCAGCAAGATCGTCGCCTTCGTCCGCCGCACCCGCTTGGTGATTTCCTTCACATGAAGAGGGGAGGGGTGGCACACGGTTTTAATGCCGGCGAACAGCGGCAACAGTGCGCCGACCGTTAGGCCAAAGCAATGAAACGTTGGCAGCGGATTGAACAGCACGTCTGTCTTTGGATATAGGTCAATGTGCGCGCGCACCTGTTCGACGTTGGCCAGGATATTCCCGTGACTTAGCACGACGCCTTTGGGGTCACCTTCAGTGCCCGACGTAAACAACACAACCGCCGTTTGGTCATGATGCGGCCACTTCGTCAACGCCCAATGCGGCACGAACGAGCCGATCACCGCAGCAATCTTGTCGATCACCGACAATTTTTCGCGCACGTCTTCCAAGTATACAATCTTGGCAACCGTCGACAGTTCTTCGATGAGCGGCTCAAGCTTTGCCAACTCCACAAACCGGTGCGCCGTCGCGATCACTTTGACTTCGCCCGCTGCACAGGCAGCCTTGAGGTTTCGCGCCCCCGCGGTGAAGTTCAGCATCGCCGGAACGCGGCCAAAGGCGTGGATGGCAAAGAACGCCAGCACCGCGCCAACGCCCGTCGGCAGCATGATGCCTATAGTCTCTTTGGGCTTTGCATATTTCCGCATTGCGCTGCCCAGCGCGAATGAGGCCCGCACGATCTCATCGTAACTGAGCTGCCGGTCATCGGCGTCCCAGATCGCAATGGTCTTGCCGCCGAAGGTTTTGCGTGCCTCAAGCAGCGCCGACATCATGGAGCGTTCGGTACGCTTGATATCAAATGGAATACGGGCAGAAGCTGTTTGAGGCGCGGGAAGCGACATTGGCTTTCCTTCCATGCGGCGAGACGCCGATCACGAATTGTTTCAGATAAGGTAACACTGAACATGCCACAAGCAAGTCCGCGATGTACCTTGGCAGAAAAGCCAGTCTATTCAGGAGCTTGAAATTAACCGGACTCGCCGCCAACACGAACGCCAGCCTATGTGATTCCCCCTGCTTTGCGCTATATCTAGGCAACCAATGCCCACAATTTTCGATCAAACCACCAAAGACCTGCGCGCCCTGCGCCATCCCGAAAAACGTGAACGGCCGGTCAATCCCGTGCCGCGCAAGCCCGATTGGATCCGCGTCAAGGCACCGGGCTCAAAACTTTTCGCCGAGACCAAAGCCATCGTGAAAACACATGGCCTGCACACCGTGTGCGAAGAGGCCAGCTGTCCCAACATCGGTGAGTGCTGGTCGAAGAAGCACGCAACCTTTATGATCATGGGCGACACCTGCACTAGAGCCTGTGCGTTCTGCGATGTGAAGACCGGCATACCTGGTCTGCTCGATGCCACCGAACCCGCAAAGGTGGGCGAGGCCGTGGCCCAACTCGGCCTCGCACATGTCGTTATCACCTCCGTCGACCGCGATGACTTGGCCGATGGTGGTGCTGAGCACTTCTCACAAACTATTAAGTCGATCCGCGCCTCGTCGCCGGGCACAACCATCGAAGTGTTGACACCCGACTTCCTGCGCAAACCCGGCGCGCTTGAGTTAGTCATTGCCGCCAAGCCCGACGTCTTCAATCACAACCTCGAAACCGTGCCGCGCCTCTATCTGAA
>VFKO01000394.1 GCA_009885515.1 Rhodobiaceae bacterium
ATTGCGATCATCTACACGTCGCTTGTCGCCCTGATGCAGGAAGACATCAAAAAGCTCATCGCCTATTCGTCGGTGGCGCATATGGGCTTTGTGACGATGGGTTTGTTTGCGCTCAACCGGCAGGGCATTGACGGGGCGATGGTGCAGATGATCAGCCACGGCTTTGTGTCGGGCGCGCTGTTTCTTTGTGTCGGCGTTATCTACGACCGCATGCACACGCGCGAGATCAAAGCCTATGGCGGACTGGTGAACCGTATGCCGGTTTATGCGACGCTGTTCATGCTGTTCACGATGGCGAATGTCGGGTTGCCGGGCACGAGTGGTTTCGTAGGCGAGTTCCTGGCGCTCGTTGGAGCTTACAAAGCCAATAGTCTGGTGGCTCTGCTGGCGACTAGCGGCGTAATTTTGAGCGCCTGTTATGCGTTGTGGCTCTACCGCCGGGTCATTTTTGGTGAGATGGACAAGCAGTCTCTGATGAACATCCAGGACATGAATATGCGCGAAATGGCGGTGATCATCCCGCTGGCTGTGGCGACGCTTTATTTCGGAATTTATCCCAAACCGATTTTCGATATGACGGGACCGGCGGTCCAGGCAACGATTGACAACATCGAAGGCAAGCGCAGCACCGCTGATGCAGGCGAGGGAGTGGCGCCATGAACGCTGCCGGTTTGGTCCAGTTCAATGCCGATGTGATTGCGGTTCTGCCGGAAATCACACTTGCCTGTGGCTCGATGGCGCTGCTGATGCTGGGGGTGTTTATCGGCGACAAGCGCACGGCACTGGTGACCTGGGGCTGTGTTGCCCTGTTGGGTCTTGTTGCGTTTCTGGTGGTGGCCGGGGGCGAGGAGAAGGTCTTGGCTTTTGGCGGTTCGATGATCATCGATCCCTTTGCGCGTTTTGCGAAATTGCTGGTTCTGGCGGGCTCAGCAATCGCGATGCTGATGTCGATTGATTATCTTCGGGAGGAGAAGCTGACTCGCTTTGAGTATCCGCTGCTGATTACGCTGGCGACGCTCGGCATGCTGACGATGATTTCGGCGAATGATCTGATTGTTCTGTATATCGGATTGGAATTGCAGAGCCTGGCGCTTTACGTGCTGGCCTCGTTTGCACGCGACAACGCCAAGTCAAGCGAAGCGGGTTTGAAGTATTTCGTCCTGGGGGCGCTGTCGTCGGGCATGCTGCTCTATGGCGCCAGTCTTGTGTATGGCTTCACGGGCACGACCTCATTCACCAGCATTGCCTGGGCGATCTCGGAAAACGGGTTGCAACTTGGCGTGATGATCGGCCTGGTGTTTGTGATGGCGGGGTTGGCATTCAAAGTGTCGGCGGTGCCGTTCCACATGTGGACACCCGATGTCTACGAAGGCTCACCCACCCCGGTGACCGCGTTCTTCGCTGCTGCACCCAAGATCGCCGCGATGACTTTGTTCTTGCGCGTGGTGTTCGGGCCGTTTGCCGGAGCGGAATCCGCGTGGTTGCAGATCGTCATGCTGCTTTCGGTCGCGTCAATGGTTTTGGGCGCGCTGGCCGCCATTGGCCAGACGAACATCAAGCGCCTGATGGCGTATTCTTCGATCAGTCATATGGGGTATGCGCTCATTGGCTTTGCCGCCGGCAGCCAGGCGGGGGTTCAAGGCGTTTTGACTTATCTCGTCATCTATCTGGCGATGACGGTTGGAACTTTCATTTGTATTATGCATATGCGGCGCGATGGTAAGGCGGCGGAGGATATTTCCGACCTTTCCGGGCTCTCTCAACGCGATCCGACGACGGCGTATCTGCTGGCCATTCTCATGTTCAGTCTCATTGGTATTCCTCCTCTCGCTGGCTTTTGGGGGAAATGGTATGTGTTTTTGGCGGCGGTGGAATCGCAGCTCTACGTGTTGGCGGCCATAGGGTTTGTGACGAGTGTCGTGGGCGCGTACTATTATTTGCGCATCATCAAAGTGATGTTTTTTGATCAACCCGCAGCACCGTTTGAAAAGCCGCTGAGTACGATCAATGCTGCACTTTTGGCTTTGTCGACGGCGGTTGTGATGTTCTTTGTGGTTGCGCCGGTAATGGTCACCGACGCGGCGGGCGTGGCAGCGAAGAGCCTGTTTCCCTGAGATGAGCGCGCCGGAGATGCCTGCGGGTTATTCGGTGGTGGGATTCGATGTGATCGATTCCACCAACGAAGAGGCCAAGCGGCGAGCTGCGGCGGGCGCGCGCGGCCCAACATGGATCTGGGCCCGCCAGCAAACTGCTGGCCGTGGCCGACGTGGACGGGATTGGATTTCCCCTGAAGGCAATATCATGGCAACGCTTTTGCTGGCGCCGGGTGTCAAGGCGTCTGAGGCGGCGAAATTGTCATTTGTGGCGGCGCTGGCGGTACATGATGTGGTCTTGCGCTGGGCTCCGAATGCCCATGTCCGGGTGAAGTGGCCCAATGATGTGTTGGTTGAAGGCAAGAAGATTGCGGGCATTCTGCTTGAGGCCTCAAGCGAGGAAGGTTCAGGTAAATTGCCGTGGCTGGCGGCCGGAATTGGGATCAACCTTGCGCACGCGCCGCAAGAGGCGCTCTATCCGGCGACGTATGTGAACGCTCATGGTGCTGCTCCTGATGTGCCTGAAGCGCTGAGCGATCTTGCGCAGGCATGGGAAACGCGGTTTCGTATGTGGAAATTGAGCGGATTTGAAGCCATCCGGCAGGCTTGGCTGGGTGTGGCGGCGGGCCTGGGTCAACCGGTTGAAGTCAGGCTGGCGCGCGAAACAATTTTCGGAACGCTTGAAACGCTCATGCCTGACGGGGCACTCAGTTTGCGTTTGCCTTCCGGTGCGCGGCGCGCGATTACGGCTGGTGAAGTGTTTTTTCCTTTAGGCGATGGAGTGCGTGATGCTTCTGGCGATTGATGCAGGCAACACCAATATTGTTTTTGCCGTGCACGACGGCAAGACGGTACGGGCGCAGTTTCGTGCCGTCACCAAGGACAATCGCACCGCTGACGAATATTTCGTTTGGCTGATGCAATTGATGCTGCTTGAAGGGGTTGAGCCAAAGGACATTACGGCCGCGATCATCTCAAGCGTGGTTCCGCCGGCGTTGTTCAATCTCCGTCGATTGTGCGCAAAGTATTTTAAACAGACCGCGATTGTCGTTGGCGACCCCGAGGTCGAACTGGGGCTTGATATCAACACCGACCGGCCGCGCGCGGTTGGCGCGGACCGTATCGTCAACTCGATTGCGGCCTACAAAGACTACGGCGGTGATCTGATCGTTATCGATTTCGGAACGGCAACTACGTTCGACATTGTTGGACAGGCCGGCAGTTACGAGGGTGGCGTGATTGCGCCGGGCGTCAATCTTTCGCTCGAGGCCTTGCATCTGGCAGCCGCGCAGTTGCCGCGCATTGCGGTGGAGCGCCCGCAGTCTGTGATTGGGAAAGATACGATACCGGCCATGCAGTCCGGTGTTTTTTGGGGTTATATCGCGATGATCGAAGGGTTGGTCACGCGCATCAAATCGGAGTATGGCCGGCCTATGAAAGTTATTGGTACAGGAGGCTTGGCACATTTGTTCCGGCACTCGACGCAGGCGATCGAAGTGGTTGACCACGACCTGACAATTCGAGGATTAAATTATATCTATCAACGCAACGCCGCGCTGGCGCGCAAGCCTGTCGAATGACCAAGGGCGCGTCGAAAGTAATGCCGGGTGATGAGTTGGTCTTTGTACCGCTGGGCGGCGCGGGTGAGATTGGAATGAATCTCAATCTCTACGGCTACGGACCTGAGGCCAAGCGGCAGTGGATCATGATCGATCTGGGCGTGATGTTTGGCGGCGACGATACACCAGGCGTCGATGTCATCATGCCTGATCCCGGTTTCATCGAAGAGCACCGGCGGAATTTGCTTGGCATCGTGCTGACGCACGCCCACGAAGATCATATCGGCGCGGTTGGGCATTTGTGGGAACGCTTCAAGGTTCCGGTTTATGCGACGCCGTTTACGGCTGTGCTTGTTCGCGGCAAGCTGGATGAGGCGGGGATTCTGGACGATGTGCCTTTGCACGTCGTGCCGCTGGGCGGGGCGTTGAAGCTGGGGCCGTTCGAGCTTGAGTTCATCGACATTACGCACTCCATCCCGGAGCCGAATTGCATCGTTATCCGTACGCCGTTGGGCACCGTGCTTCACACCGGGGACTGGAAGATCGATCCCAATCCTGTGGTCGGACGCAAGACGGATATCGCGGCATTGCGGAGGGCGGGTGATGAAGGCGTGCTGGCGGCTATTTGCGATTCCACCAATGTCTTCGTGCCTGGCCGCTCGGGATCGGAAGCCGATGTTGCCAAACAACTTGAGACTTTGATCGCATCGTGCAAGGGCCGGGTTGCGGTCAGTGCGTTTGCCTCGAACGTCGCGCGGATGCAGTCGGTCATTAAGGCCGGTACGGCGGCAAAGCGGCATGTCGCCCTGGTTGGCCGCTCTATGCACAAAATCTCAAATGCGGCCATCGAAACGGGCTATCTGAAAGACATCCCGGCACTGATCGATGAAGAGTCAGCGGCCGATTTGCCGCCGCATAAGGTTTTATATCTGTGTACGGGCAGTCAGGGCGAAGCGCGCGCGGCGTTGTCGCGGATCGCGGTCGGCGATCATCCTCATGTTTCAATGGGACCTGGTGACACCGTGATATTCTCTTCGCGAGTAATACCTGGGAACGAACGGCTCATCCATCAGCTGCAGAATGATTTCGCGATGCGCGGCGTTGAAGTGATTTCGGCTGAAGATCACGACGTTCATGTGTCAGGGCACCCTGCGCGCGATGAATTGGCTGACATGTATTCATGGTTGCGCCCGCAAATCGCAGTGCCGGTCCACGGCGAGGAGCGCCATTTGATGGAGCATGTGCGGCTGGCCAAGAGCCTGCAGATACCTCAGGCCATCCATGCGCCGAATGGTTCGGTGGTTCGGTTGGCGCCTGGCCCCGCCACGATCATTGACGAAGCGCCGCATGGGCGGTTGCACCTTGATGGAAGCATTCTGACGCAAGGCAATGACAGCGCGATGAAAGAGCGCCGCAATCTTGCCTATGCGGGATTTGTCGCGGTCACCATTGTGCTTGACGGTCGTGGCCGTCCGGTGGCCGCTCCGATGGTGGTCTGTGGCGGGTTGCCGGAAGGCGCGGCGGATTCGGCGCTTGAAGCCGCTATTGAAATGCAAAACAGGCTCAGCGGCCGCAACGATGACGACGCTCGTATTGCCGAAGACATGCGTCGCGCGGTGCGCCGCGGTGTGCAATCGGTGTGGGGAAAGAAACCGATGGTCAAAGTGGAAGTTGTCCGGACGGGTTGAGCACTGAAGTTTTAGTTTCGGAGAACGGGAGATGCCAGCTGTTTTTGTCCATGGCGTGCCCGATACGGCAATCGTCTGGCGCCCGCTTCTTGAGTGTTTGAATCGGCGGGATGTCATTTGCTTGTCGCTGCCGGGTTTCGGGAATGTGCGTGCTTCGGGTTTCCAGCCCGACAAGGACAGCTACGCAAGTTGGCTGATCGACGAACTCAGGAGTATTGGGGGCGAGCGCGATCCCTACGCTGCAGCTCGCTTTGGCGAACGTCTGGCAGTCAGCAGTCGAGGACGTTTTGTCGAGATTGCTGGTGCCGGTCACTGGTATCAGGTCGAACAACCGAAGCGGGTGGCGCACGAGCTTAAGTCGTTCTGGGGCGGTCTGGTCTAGCAAACTCGAAGTTGACTGTTGCGCCGCTCGGCTGAGTGCAGCAACATCGCGGCAACACGCCATACTTACAGAAGTGAGGATTTCATGACAAAGAAACCGTCGATCGCAGTTATTGGCGCCGGACTGGGCGGACTTTGCGCCGGGATCAAGCTGAAGGAAGCGGGCTTTGATGATGTGGTCATTCTTGAGAAGGCTTCAAAAGTTGGGGGAACCTGGCGGGACAATTC
>VFKO01000202.1 GCA_009885515.1 Rhodobiaceae bacterium
TGAACATCACTCATAACGCACCTGATACCTCAAAACATGTTGAGTTCGAGTTTAGCTTCTTCAGACATCCGCGCCGGCGTCCAGGGCGGATCAAATACCATGTTCACCGTGACTTCGCCGACGCCAGGCACACGCGCGACCGCATCCTTGACCCAGCCAGGCATTTCACCGGCAACCGGACAGGCAGGCGCCGTCAACGTCATGTCGATCGTGATGTCCTTGTTGTCGCCAACATCGATCTTATAGATAAGACCGAGTTCATAAACATCAACAGGGATTTCCGGATCAAAAACGGTCTTGAGCGCTTTCACCAGTTCCGCTGTCAAGGCCTCAAGCGCTTCCGGCGCCAGGCTTTCCGATACAGCTTCCATCACCGCGCTCATGAGAATATCGCCCGCGCCTTTTTCAGCGCTTCCACAAAAACATCCACTTCGTCGCGCGTATTGTAAAAAGCAAACGAAGCCCGGGCCGTCGCCGTCACGCCAAGCCTTTCCATCAAAGGCTGAGCGCAATGGTGCCCTGCCCGCACTGCCACGCCCTGTTGATCAACAATCGTCGCCACATCATGCGCATGCGCGCCATCCATCGTGAACGAAACTATCGAACCCTTGCCTGGCGCTTCACCCTGCACCTTGATCCAGTTAAATCCTTTCAGCTTCCCGGTCGCATAGGTCAACAGGTCATGCTCATGCTGCATCAACGCAGCCCGATCGAAGCTCTGCAGATAGTCAATCGCCGCTCCAAGCCCCACAGCCTCGATAATCGGCGGGGTCCCGGCTTCAAACCGCTGCGGCGACCGACCATACGTGACGCGATCAAAGTGAACCTCGTCAATCATCTCACCCCCACCGCGAAAAGGCGGCAAACGCTCTGCCCATTCGGCCGACATGTAGAGCACACCAATCCCGGTTGGCCCATAAAGTTTGTGCCCGGTCGCAACATAAAAATCGCAACCCAGATCCTGCACATCGACCGGCAGATGTACACTCGCCTGGCAGCCATCAAATAGCACCGGAATGCCTCGCGCATGCGCCAGATGCACAATCTCCTTTGCCGGCGTCAGCGTGCCCAGAACATTTGACATATGCGTTAGCGCCACAATACGCGTGCGCGGAGTCAATAATTTCTCAAATGCCTCAAGATCGAACGAACCATCATCGCGAATGGGCGCCCATCGGATAACAGCCCCCCTGCGCTCACGCAAAAAATGCCATGGAACGATGTTCGAGTGGTGCTCCATTTCACTGAGCACGATTTCGTCGCCTTCACTGAAGGATTGTCCCAATGCGTTGGCGACAAGATTGATCGAGTCGGTACCGCCACTCGTAAAAATGATCTGTGCTGCCGAGGGCGCGTTGATGAACCCGCGCACTCTCTCACGCGCGGCCTCATAGGCATCCGTCGCCTTGTTCGACAGCGCGTGCAAGCCGCGATGCACATTGGCATAAGAATTCTGCATCAAATTGGTGATCGCATCCATGACCGCCCTGGGTTTTTGAGCCGAAGCGGCATTGTCGAGATAGACCAGTGCCTTACCATTCACTCGTGTAGCCAATATCGGGAAGTCTTGCCGCACGCGCCCAACGTCAAAAACGCGGCCGCCTGCATGAATGGGGACCGGCACGCTCACAACGCAAGTCCTTTCATACGGCACGCAAGCCAGTGCTCCACCTCATCACGATAGCCGGCTGGTAGTCGCTGCGCGATTTCTCCCATAAACGCCGAGACCAGCATGCCGCGTGCTTCCTGTTCAGGAATTCCCCGCGACTGCAGGTAAAACAGTTGGTTGGCGTCAAGTGATCCGATCGTGGCGCCATGTCCGCATTTCACATCGTCAGCGAAAATTTCCAGTTCCGGCTTTTGATCAATCTCCGCCCCAGGCGACAGAAGCAACGCCCGCGACATCTGATGACTGTCCGACTTTTGCGCCTCAGGTCTCACGATCACTTTGCCCTGAACAACGCCACGGCCGTTTCCAGATGCCACACCCTTTGCCAGAATTCGGCTGGTCGTATGAGCCGCTTCATGAACAACCTCCAGCGTATAGTCCGTATGCTGACCGTCTCCCGCTGCATAGGCGCATGCCAGATCAAACGAAGCCCCGCTCCCCGCCAACCGCGCATGCACCTGCTGCCGCACCATCGCAGCCCCCGAGGACATAATCACGCTCTCAAACGAGGCATCCCGTTCCAGTTCAACAAAATCCTGTCGCATGACCAGATGTGCCCCTTCGCGTGCCGACATCCGCAAGTGTCTTAGCCGCGCCCCGGGTTCAAGATCAAACGAAGTGACGGCCGTGCTCAGGCTCTGCCGCTCGACGCAACCATCATCAACTTCAATCAGGGTCAATTCGGCCCCTTCCTCCAGCGCCACCACTGCACGGGTATGCGCTGCGGTCCCCGCCTCAGACAGGAACGAGCGCAACACCACTGGCCGGTCCACCTTCACGCCCCGGCCAACCCGGATCAAAACGCCGCCGTTGGCGAAGGCAAGATTCAAATTCTCCATCACCAACTCACCTGGCTGCAACCATTGGCGCAACCACAATGACGGCATAGCGAGAACTTCAGCAAGGTTGAGAATTTCCAGGCCATCCTGACAACTTGCCGCCGCCGGTACGCTCACGGTCCTGCCACCGTTGATTTCCACCCGGTGACACTTCAGCACATCAAACAGCCGCTCACCGGAATGCTCAACACCTGCAGCAATTGCGAGTCCGCCAGCGTACTTGCCTCGAAAATCCGTGTACTTCCAGGACTCCAATCTCTTATGTGGCAGCCCATCGCGCATAACGCGTGCTAGCGCCTCGGCGCGCAACGGTTGCATCCAACCGGCGCCGGGCAGGTTCGCACGCACATTCGCAAACGACACCACAATCTCGCCCTCTGCCGCTATTGAGCTGACTTTGGAGTCCACTGCCGCCATCACGCTGCCTTTACAATCTCATCATAACCGCGCGCCTCAAGTTCATGCGCCAACTCCGGTCCGCCGGATTTCACGATCCTTCCCCCCACCAGCACATGCACCCGATCAGGCACGATATGATCCAGCAAGCGCTGATAGTGTGTGATTACCAAAAAGCTGCGATCCGGCGCGCGCAGTGCATTGACGCCGCCGGCCACCAGCTTCAAGGCATCGATGTCCAACCCGGAATCCGTTTCATCTAACACTGCCAGTCGCGGCGTTAGCATCACCATCTGCAGCACTTCGTTGCGCTTCTTCTCGCCGCCCGAAAATCCAACATTGACCGCGCGCTTTACCATATCGTCGCTCATCAAAAGCTTTTCTCGTTCTGCCTTAAAGCGTTTCAGGAAGGTCACCGCATCGATCTCTGCATCCCCGCGTGCCTTAGCTTGTTCGTTCAAAGCCGTGCGCAAAAAATTGATCGTCGTCACCCCTGGAATCTCAACCGGATACTGCATCGCCAAGAAGACACCCGCAGCCGCGCGCTCCTCGGCCTTCATTTCAACCAAATTTTGCCCGCGAAACATGACAGAGCCCGAAATCACTTCATAGCCGGTGCGACCTGCCAAAACATAAGCCAACGTCGACTTTCCCGAGCCATTCGGGCCCATGATCGCATGTACTTCGCCTTCGCCGAGCGAGAGCGTGAGGCCGTTCAGTATCGTTTTGCCGCCAACTCTGACGTGCAGATCTTTGATCTCTAGAAAACTCATCCGACACTTCCTTCAAGACTCACGCCGATAAGTTTTTGCGCTTCAACCGCAAATTCCATAGGCAACTTCTGCAAAACTTCCCGGCAAAA
>VFKO01000134.1 GCA_009885515.1 Rhodobiaceae bacterium
GCAGGGCTCAAGATGTTGTTCGTCGACATCATCAGCACGCGCGCCTCAAGCTGTGCCTCAAGCGACAACGGGATGTGGACGGCCATTTGGTCGCCGTCAAAGTCCGCGTTGAACGCTGTGCAAACAAGAGGATGCAATTGAATGGCTTTGCCTTCAATCAGCACCGGTTCGAACGCCTGAATGCCCAACCGGTGCAACGTCGGCGCCCGGTTGAGAAGTACAGGATGCTCGCGAATAACCTCGGCCAGAATGTCCCAAACCTCAGGACGCTCTTTCTCGACCATTTTCTTGGATTGCTTGACGGTCGCAGACAGTCCCTTCGCCTCAAGCCGGTTGTAGATGAACGGCTTGAACAGCTCGAGCGCCATCTTCTTTGGCAAACCGCATTGATGCAGCTTGAGCTCGGGACCGACCACAATGACTGACCGGCCGGAGTAGTCGACGCGCTTGCCCAAAAGGTTCTGCCGGAACCGGCCTTGCTTGCCCTTCAGCATATCGGCAAGCGACTTCAACGGCCGCTTGTTCGCACCCGTGATCACCCGCCCGCGCCGTCCGTTGTCGAACAACGCATCGACGGACTCCTGCAGCATCCGCTTTTCGTTGCGGATGATGATGTCCGGTGCCCGAAGTTCCATCAGGCGCTTCAACCGGTTGTTGCGATTGATCACGCGACGGTAAAGGTCATTCAAATCCGACGTCGCAAAGCGCCCGCCATCCAGGGGAACCAGCGGACGCAGTTCCGGCGGAATAACAGGGACAACCGTCAAGATCATCCATTCAGGACGATTGCCCGACTCCATCAGCGCTTCAACCAGCTTCAACCGCTTCACAAGTTTCTTGGGCTTCAGCTCAGACTCAGTGGTTGCAATTTCCTCACGCAACGAAATTTTCAAGGCCGGCAAATCAAGCCGCATCAACAGTTCGCGAATAGCCTCCGCGCCGATATGCGCTGTGAAACTGTCTTCGCCATATTCTTCTTGCGCTCTGAGGAACTCGTCCTCCGAAAGAATTGTCCGCTCTTTCATCGGCGTCAGGCCCGGCTCGACGACCATATAGCCTTCGAAGTACAGAACCCGCTCCAGATCCTTCAGCGTCATATCCAAAAGCATGCCGATACGCGACGGCAACGACTTCATGAACCAGATATGAGCCACCGGCGACGCAAGCTCGATATGCCCCATGCGCTCGCGGCGCACTTTCGACAACGTCACTTCCACGCCGCACTTCTCGCAGACGATGCCGCGATACTTCATGCGCTTGTACTTGCCGCACAAGCACTCATAGTCCTTGATCGGACCAAAAATGCGCGCGCAGAACAAACCGTCACGCTCGGGTTTGAACGTACGATAGTTGATCGTTTCCGGCTTCTTGATTTCGCCGTACGACCAGGATTGGATTTTTTCCGGACTCGCAAGCGCGATTCGGATGCGGTCGAACGTCGGGGGAGCCGCAATAGGATTAAAGACGTTCAGGACTTCTTGATTCATGGAGTTCAATTCTCCTTAAATCGTTACTGTGATGGAGCTGGAATTCACGATTCCGACTCCGTCACAAGTTCGACATTGAGGCTGAGGGAGCGCATTTCCTTGATCAAAACGTTGAAGCTCTCGGGAATACCGGCTTCAAAATTCTCATCACCGCGCACGATGGCTTCATAAACTTTTGTTCGTCCCGCTACGTCGTCGGACTTCACGGTCAGAATTTCCTGCAACGTGTAGGCAGCTCCATAGGCTTCAAGCGCCCACACTTCCATTTCTCCGAACCGCTGACCGCCGAATTGGGCTTTACCACCCAACGGCTGCTGCGTGACCAGGCTGTAAGGCCCAATCGAACGGGCATGGATCTTGTCGTCCACCAAATGGTGCAGCTTCAGCATATAGATGTAGCCAACAGTCACCTGCCGCTTGAACGGTTCACCTGACCGGCCATCGTACAATGTCACCTGCCCCGACACGTTCATGCCCGCGAGCTCAAGCAACTTGTTGATGTCGGCTTCATGCGCACCGTCGAACACAGGCGTTGCGATGTGAATACCGTGACCCATGCCGCCGGCGATCTCGACAAGCTGCTCATCATTTAGCTCGCCCAAATTACCGTCCTGTCCAAAAATGGACTTTAAATGCCGACGCAGCGGATCAGCTTTTCCATCGCGATTGTACTTCGTTATCATGTCACCGATTTGACGTCCCAGCCCATGACAGGCCCAGCCCAAATGGGTTTCAAGAATCTGCCCAACGTTCATACGGCTTGGCACACCCAACGGATTGAGCACGATATCGACCGGCGTTCCATCCTCCAGATGCGGCATGTCTTCTATAGGTACGATCTTCGAGATCACACCCTTGTTTCCATGCCGCCCGGCCATTTTGTCACCGGGTTGAAGCTTGCGCTTCACAGCCACAAACACCTTGACCATCTTCATCACGCCGGGTGGCAACTCATCGCCACGGCGCAGCTTGTCGACTTTGTCGGCGAACCGCGCTTCCAAGCGGTTCTTGGCGTCGTCGTACAATTTTTTCAGCGACTCGACTTCGCTTTGCGCCTTTTCGCTGCGCAAGCCCAACTGCCACCAATGCGCCTTTGGCATCGATTCCAGCATAACCGGATTCACTTTGGAGTCCGGTGCAATACCCTTGGGGCCCGTGGAGATTTGCTTATGCAAAAGCAGCTCTTCCAGACGCGCATAGATATTACGCTCCAGGATCGCGAGTTCGTCGTCGCGGTCTTTGGCGAAGCGTTCAATCTCTTCGCGCTCGATCGCCAGCGCGCGCTGGTCTTTGTCAATGCCATGGCGATTGAACACCCGGACTTCAACAACGGTACCAGACGCACCCGGCGGCAACCGCAAGCTCGTGTCGCGAACGTCCGAGGCCTTTTCGCCGAAAATGGCGCGCAGCAGTTTCTCTTCCGGCGTCATCGGCGACTCGCCCTTTGGCGTAATCTTGCCAACCAGAATGTCGCCCGGGCTCATCTCGGCGCCGATATAGACAATCCCGGCTTCATCGAGGTTTTTTAGCGCCTCTTCACCAACGTTGGGAATGTCGCGCGTGATTTCCTCAGGCCCAAGCTTGGTATCGCGCGCCATGGTCTCGAATTCCTCGATATGGATCGAGGTAAAGACGTCATCGCGAACGATGCGCTCCGAGATCAAAATCGAGTCTTCAAAATTGTAGCCATTCCACGGCATGAAGGCGACGAGGACATTTCGCCCAAGCGCCAACTCACCCAAATCCGTTGACGGACCGTCGGCGACGATGTCTCCGGCTTGAACTTTATCGCCCACCTTCACCAGCGGACGCTGAGTGATGCACGTTGACTGGTTCGAGCGTTGAAACTTCTGCAACCGGAAAATATCGACGCCCGACTTTGTTGAATCCGTATCATCTGTTGCGCGAACAACAATACGTGTCGCATCAACCTGATCGACGACGCCGCTGCGTTTGGCAGCAATCGCAGCACCGGAATCCCGCGCAACAACACCTTCAAGTCCCGTCCCCACGAATGGTGCTTCCGACTCGAGCAACGGCACGGCTTGCCGTTGCATGTTCGATCCCATCAGCGCGCGGTTGGCGTCGTCATTCTCAAGGAACGGAATCAACGCCGCCGCCACCGACACAATTTGCCGTGGCGACACGTCCATGAATTCGACGCGGTCGGCCGGCATCGGCAGCACGTCGCCGCCCTTGCGGCATGTAATCAGGTCGTCGATGAATCGGCCGCGAGCGTCAAGCGGTACATTCGCCTGTGCGATCACATACTTGGCCTCTTCCATCGCCGACTGGTAGATGACTTCGTTCGTCACCTTTCCGTCCTTGACCCGGCGGTAAGGACTTTCGATGAAGCCGTATTTGTTCACGCGCGCATAAGTCGCCAGCGAGTTGATCAGCCCGATATTCGGACCTTCCGGCGTTTCAATCGGACAGATCCGGCCATAATGCGTCGGGTGAACGTCGCGCACTTCAAAGCCGGCACGTTCGCGCGTCAAACCGCCCGGCCCGAGAGCGGACA
>VFKO01000581.1 GCA_009885515.1 Rhodobiaceae bacterium
AAATTGTCAAACGATCCGACAAAGCCAGGGGCTTCGTCGTTCTGCCGAAACGCTGGATCGTCGAACGCTCGATTGCTTGGTTCAACCATTGCCGCAGGCTGGCCAAGGACTGGGAAAATCTCAACCTCAGCGCCCTTATCTTTCTGCGCCTCGCCTCCATCCGACTCATGCTCAGAAAACTCCGTAATCCTTCATGAACTTTTGGGGACGGACTCTAAGTGTTCACGGCGCGTTTGCGCCGGATTTTTGTAGGAAATAGGACAGTTTCAAACGCCAACCATTGGAAATCCGCAGGAAATCGGTAAGGATTCCCAAAATAGCCCTCCCAACACCTCGAAGGACCTCGCCCGATGCTCACCCGCGCCGCCGTCGCCCACGCCGCCGCCAAACCACTCACCATCGAAACCCTCACCCTCGACGGCCCTCGCCCCGGCGAAGTGCTCGTCGAACTCAAGGCCACCGGCATCTGCCACACCGACAAATTCACGCTCTCCGGCGACGACCCCGAAGGGCAATTTCCAGCGATCCTCGGCCACGAAGGGGCCGGCATCGTGCGCGAGGTCGGCGCGGACGTGACCAGCGTGCAGCCCGGCGATCACGTTATTCCTCTGTACACCCCCGAATGCCGCGAGTGCGACTACTGCCTCAGCCGCAAAACCAATCTCTGCCAGAAGATCCGCATCACGCAAGGCCGCGGCATGATGCCAGACGGCACTTCGCGCTTTTCGCTCAACGGCAAGCCAGTGCTGCACTATATGGGCTGCTCGACATTTTCGAATTTCACTGTGCTCCCGGAAATCGCACTGGCGAAAGTGCGCAAGGACGCGCCCTTCGACACCATCTGCTACATCGGCTGCGGTGTCACCACGGGCATCGGCGCCGTCATCTTCACCGCCAAGGTTGAACCCGGCGCCAATGTCGTCGTCTTCGGCCTGGGTGGCATCGGCCTCAACGTCATTCAAGGAGCACGGCTCGCGGGCGCCGACATGATCGTGGGCGTCGACGTCAATCCGGCGCGAGAGAGCCTGGGCCGGCGCTTCGGCATGACGCATTTCGTCAATCCCAAAGCCGTCACCGGCGACCTCGTCGGCCACTTGGTCGAACTCACCAAAGGCGGCGCTGACTACAGCTTCGAATGTGTCGGCAACACGACGCTCATGCGCCAGGCGCTGGAGTGCTGCCACAAAGGCTGGGGCAAATCGACCATCATCGGCGTCGCCGGCGCCGGCCAGGAAATATCAACGCGGCCGTTTCAACTTGTCACCGGCCGCGTCTGGCAAGGCTCAGCCTTCGGCGGCGCGCGCGGGCGCTCCGACGTGCCCAGGATCGTCGATTGGTACATGGACAAAAAAATCAACATCGACGATCTAATTACCCATCGCCTGCCGCTCGAACGCATCAACGAAGGCTTCGACCTTATGGCACGTGGCGAGTCGATCCGCACGGTGGTGGTCTACTGATCAAGTTTTTTGAGCAGACGGCGCAACAGCGTATTGAACCGCCCAGGCTGCTCGAGGCTTGGCAGATGCGCCACGCCGGGCATCACCGTCAACCGCGCCTGGGGCGCGACATGGCTCAAGCGGCGGCTGCGCTCGTTGATGTGGAGAAAATCGAGCGCGCCCGACACAAACTCGACCGGCATTTTAAGCTCGCCGAAACGCACATAGGCGTTGATAGAACCCGTCTCGTTCCCAACCTGCCCGCATCGCAGCGCCACGCCGTTCATATCCAGAAACAACTTGCGCACATTGCCGCCAACCCGTCCCTCTTTCTCGCCCGGCCCATCCAGCCAGGCATGCGCTTCCAGCCGGTTCAGCCAATCGATGTCCCCGTCGCGTTCGGCCTTGTCGATCTCGTCCACCAGCTTCTGGATCTTCGCCGGATAAGTCTCGGGCTCCGGCGCCCTGCTGATGGCCGGTGCCACCAGCACCAGACCGCTCACCCGCTCAGGATAGCTCAACGCATAGTCGACGGC
Organism: Rhodobiaceae bacterium; assembly: GCA_009885515.1. Lineage (GTDB taxonomy): Bacteria > Pseudomonadota > Alphaproteobacteria > Micropepsales > Micropepsaceae > SZUA-430. The sequence goes on from VFKO01000581.1 coordinate 1,976, forward strand.
GATACGCCCGCCTTGCGAACATCCAATCAGAACGGCGTGCTCCATCCCAACTGCCTCCAGCACAAGGTCGAGATCGCGCACATTGCGGTAACCCTCCGGTGTGCACACCGTCTCGCCAAAACCGCGCCGATCATAGGCGATCACCGTGTGCGAATCGGCGAACGCCGCCAGCTGCCCCCACCACATCCGCCGGTCGGCGACACCTGCGTGCAGAAACACAAGTGCCGCCCCCTCCCCCGCCATCGAAACGGCGAGATCGGCGCGGCCTGAGCGGACGACAAAATTCTGCATGCCCTGCCTCTCTAACACGCCCCCGCCCAAACCCAGGATGCGCGCGGGCCACAGAACCAACAATTAACCTCCGGTGCGTCTGGATTCGGTGTTCCGGTCAAATTCGGCCATGCTATAAAATGGCGCCGCACCCTGAGGATTGCTCCATGCTCCGCAACGCTTTCGTTCTCACAGTTCTGCTTGCAGCCGCATTGGCCACTTCCCCGGCCAGCGCAACAGACTATCGCGATCCCAAAGCCCGTTTCACGATCACGATTCCAAATGGTTGGAGAAGTGAGCGGCCAAAGGAACTTGAGCAAGTGGCCCTCGTCACCTCCGCGCCCGATGTCACGGATAAAAGCCTGACCGGCATGTGCCTTGTTCTGGTCTTTGAAACACCTGACTCGAAATCATATTCGCAGGCCGATATCAACGCCGCGATCGATCAACAGCTGACACCGGAATTCTGGAAGCTGGCACTGCAGTCATCAGGCTCCAACGACGTCGTGCTTGACTCGTCGGGGGCCCGCGAAAAGAACGGCCGCAAAATCCATTTTGTAATTGTGAGTTCCACCGACACTGTAGAGGGTGTGGTGTACAACCTGAAAGGCAAAACAGAACTTCACGCCATCCCTGGAAGTTTCCAGTTGGTGTCATGCCTGGCCCAGGTGGAACACTACGAAACGGCAAGCGTCAGCTTTGAAACCATCTTCAATTCCTTCGAACCCAAAGCCGGCGAATACATTGCCCGCGCACCGCAATCCGCACCCTCAGTCATCACCTTGTACACCGGCCCGGGCTACGACGGCACGGCACGCGTAGTTGCCAAGGATACACCCGACATGGCCGCGAGCGGTTGGGGCACAACCGCGGCAAGCCTTGTCGTTGACGGGGCGCAAAGCTGGGAAGTTTGCGAAGGCGCGGGCTTTAGCGGCAAGTGCAGCACCATCGCTGCCGCGCACACGTCGGGCGGCGCCATGCCAATAGGTTCCATGCGGCGTCTGCAATCACCGGGAAGCGTCGCAGGCACACTCAGCACCGCCATCCGTCGCGCGTTCCGCGAAACGCTGATCCGGGCAAAAAGACGCTAACCCACTAACGTCCAAGGAGGCTGCGCAACATCCACGCAGTCTTTTCATGCACCTGTATGCGCTGGGTCAAGAGATCGAGCGTCGGCTGATCGCTGGCTTTTTCGGCGACGGGGAATACCTCGCGGCACGTGCGCGCGACGGCCTCGTGACCCTGCAACAGGTTTTCAATCATGGTCCCTGCTGCCGGAACGCCATCGTCTTCCCTGATCGATGAAAGCTTTCCGAATGCACCATACGACCCAGGCGCAAAGTGCCCCAGCGCGCGAATGCGCTCGGCGATCAAATCCACCGACGTCCAAAGCTCCGTGTACTGAACCATAAACATCGCATGCAAATCGTTGAACTGCGGACCTGTCACGTTCCAGTGGTAGTTATGCGTCTTCAGATAGAGCGTATACGTATCGGCCAACACACGTGACAAACCCTGCGCGATGCTGGCGCGTCCGGCTTCCGGAATCCCGATATTCACCATTGTCTGCTCCTGCCTCTCGTCTTTGACAAGTAATTCACCGCCGCGTCAATTCAATAGGGCCGCCTTTGGCAATGGCGCGTTTGTAGGCGGGCCTCTCATGCATGCGCGAAATGAAGTCTTTCAGTCGCGGGTAATCAGCCAGCCGCCCTGAAGCATTTGCCCCTTCAAGGACAAACGACAAGTGAATGTCCGCTGCCGATAGTTGGTCACCCGTAAAGAACTGGCGCCCCGCCAGCGCGCCTTCCATATACGACAAATGATTGGTGATCTCGCTTTCGATTCGCGGCTGCAATGCTGCGCCCCCCTCACCCAGCATTCGCACATACAGTGACAGCATAAACGGCAACATCGCCGAGCCTTCGGAGAAATGCATCCAGTGGGCGTGCTCAACCCATTGCGGCGACTTGTCCGCCGGCCAAAGCCTGCCCTTGCCGTGAACCTTGGTCAGATATTCAATGATCGCTCCGGACTCCGCCACCACAAGATCGCCATCCGTGATCACTGGCGACTTGCCCAGCGGGTGAATGTCTTTCAAGTTTGGCGGCGCCAGGCGCGTCGTGGCGTCGCGCTTGTACGACACAATCTCATAGGGAATCTCAAGCTCTTCCAGAAGCCACAACACCCGATGCGAGCGTGAGCTGTTGAGATGATGAACTTTGATCATTTGATCCTCGATTTGACGTCTTGCAACACTATCAGACATGTTAGAAGGTTCCACAACCAAAAGGCCACCCCATGAACGACCGCGTAACCGTCTCCATCGACCAGGGCGTCGCCGACGTGCGTTTCGTGCGCGCCGACAAAATGAACGCGCTCGACGACGCCATGTTCGACGCCATCATCGCAGCAGGTCAGCGCCTCAAAGAAGAACGCGGACTGCGCGCCGTCGTCCTGTCGGGCGAGGGCAAAGCCTTTTGTGCCGGCCTTGACACCGGCAACTTTCAACGCGCTGCCGATGCCAGCCGCGAGACCAGGCCTCAGGGGCGCCTGCTTCCGCGCACCCACGGCATCGCCAACCGCCCGCAATATGCCGCCTGGGTCTGGCGCGAAGTTCCAGTTCCTGTGATCGCCGCGGTGCACGGTGTGGCTTTCGGCGGTGGCTTTCAGCTCACCCTCGGCGCCGACATGCGCTACGTGGCGCCTGACACAAAACTCTCGGTCATGGAAATCAAATGGGGCCTGGTACCCGACATGGCTGGCACGCTGTTGCTGCGCAATCTCGTGCGCGACGACATCTTTCGCGACCTCACCTACACCGGCCGCATCTTTACCGGTGAGCAGGCCTTCAAGTTGGGCCTGGCAACGCGGCTCACCACCAACCCACACGCCGAAGCGTTGGAAAGCGCACGAGAAATCGCTCAGAAAAATCCCGACGCCATCCGCGCCGCCAAGCGCCTGATGAACGCCCTGCCGGTGATGCCCGACGCCGAAGGCCTTCTCGCCGAATCGCGCGAACAAGACGCACTCAGCGGCAAGCCCAACCAGATCGAAGCCGTCATGTCCCAAATGCAACGCCGGGCGCCGAACTTTACGTAAGGTCACGGCGACATGGAGCGAAATGAAATGCCAAGTGAAATCAACGGTTTTTGCGACGAACAATTTTCGCCGCTCAAGGACGCCTTTCGCGCGAACTTCGATGCGGGGCTGGAACTCGGCTCGTCGCTGGGTGTCACCCACCAGGGGAAACTGGTCGTCGATCTGTGGGGCGGCTGGCGTGACGTCAACAAGACTCAGCCTTGGCAGAAGGACACCATCGTCAAGGTGACGTCGACGACGAAAATCATGACGATTATCTCGCTCTTGATTCTCGTCGACGGCGGACTAGTCGCACTCGACGAACCGGTCGCGCGTTATTGGCCTGAGTTCGCGCAGGGCGGCAAAGACAAGGTCACCGTTCGCGATGCGCTGACGCATCAAGCTGGCGTACCAGGCTTCGATCCGCCCGTGGCGTTCGAAACATTGCACGACTGGGCCGGCATCACGGCGCGTCTTGCGGCGGAACCGCACTGGTTCGAGGGCCGCAAAGTGCTTTGTTATCACAACAGCACATACGGGTTTCTGCTGGGCGAGATCATACGCCGTGTCGACGGACGTATGGCGTCGGTGTTCTTTCGCGAAGAGATCGCCGGGAAGATCGGAGCGGATTTTCAGATCGTTCTGACATCAAAGGCGGATGTTGGCCGGTTGGCGGAATTGAAGCAACCGGAC
>VFKO01000447.1 GCA_009885515.1 Rhodobiaceae bacterium
ACCATGCGTGACGGCGTCGATGAAGACACCACTCGCATAATCATCGACGATGCCCAAGCGGTCGCTCAAGCGAAGTCTTACGCCGCACGCGCTATGCCTGAAGCGCTGGGCAAGATCCATTTGTTCAACGGGCCAGGCCAGCTCTTCGATCAGTACAACATAGAGGGCGAGATCGAAGCGTTGCTCCAGCCTCGCGTGCGACTGCGCTCCGGCGGCTGGATCACCGTTGAATCAACTGAAGCCCTGACCGCAATTGACGTCAATTCCGGAAGCTACACCGAAGCGACCGGTTTGGAAGAGACATCGCTCAGAACCAATCTCGAAGCTGCCGCCGAGGTTGGCCGTCAACTGCGCTTGCGCGGCATCGGTGGGCTGATCGTCATCGATTTCATTCACCTCGGCGAGCCTGAAAATATCGCCCAGGTTCTCACGGTCCTTACCGAAAGCGTTGCTCTAGATCGTACACCCACGCAGATACTTCCCATGTCGGCATTCGGTCTCGTCGAAATGACACGCAAACGCGTACGCGAACCCGTCGTCAAACTGTTCACCGAACCCTGCGATCCCTGCCAGGCCCAGGGCCGCATCAAAACCGTGGTCACTGTCGCAGCCGAATTATTGCGCCGCATCGTACGCGAAGCCAAGGCGCGGCCCGGCACAAAACTTACCGCTTATGCAGCGCCGGAAGTCGTGCGCTGGATCGAAGGGCAGGGCGAAGAGTTCTCTCAAAACCTGCGCAAATATGCCGCCGCCGGACTCCGATTTGAAGCGCGCACAAACTTCGCCCGTTCACAATTCGACGTTGGAGCCGATCAATGACGCAGCGGCCATCGCGCTCCTGCCCGATTTGCCGAAAGCCGGAGGACCTGAAAATGCGCCCCTTCTGCTCCAAGCGCTGCGCCGATGTCGATCTTTCACGCTGGTTCAATGATGTTTACGCCATTCCCGAAGATGAAAAAGTTCCCGATGCAATTGAGGACGACGAGTGAATAGTCCGGCAACGCTCCGCGAATTATTGAAACAAGGCCCACTGATCGCACCCGGTGCTTACGACGCCCTGACCGCGCGCATTGCGGTGCAGGCCGGCGCCAAAGCCGTCTACATGACCGGCTTCGGCGTCGCAGGGTCTCTCCTCGGTGTCCCCGACATCGGCATCGTCAGCGCCACCGAAATGTCGGACCGCGTCCGCGCCCTCGCTGCAGCCGCGGCACCCGTGCCGCTGATAGCCGACGGCGACAACGGCCATGGCGGCATCGCCAATGTTGAGCGCCTCGTGCGCGCCTACGAACAGGCCGGCGCCGCCTGCATTCAACTCGAAGACCAGGTCCTGCCCAAACGCTGCGGCCACATGGACGGCAAAGAGGTGGTGCCCACGGAAGAAGGCGCCGCCAAAATCCGCGCCGCCGCCAACGCCCGCATGAACAGCGATTTCCTCATCATCGCCCGCACCGACGCGCGCAGCGTTCATGGCCTTGACGAAGCCCTGCGCCGCGCCGGCGCCTATCTCAAAGCCGGAGCCGATCTCTTGTTCATAGAGGCCCCGGAATCCGAACGCGAACTCGAGCAAATCGCCTCCCACTTCCATGGTGTCCCCTTGGTGGCCAACATGGTCGAGAATGGCAAGACGCCACTCTTGACGGCAGCGGAGCTGGGCGCGCTTGGCTACGCCCTGATCTTGTATCCGGTCTCGAGCCTTCTCGCCGCCGCCCGCACCGCGCAACGCGTCTATGCGGGCCTCCTCAACCAGAATGAACCACACCCGGTGATCGAAAAAGTCACGTTTGCCCAGTACAACGAAATTGTTGGCCTCGCCAACTATCGCACCTGATTCACGCAGACCGTCCGCGCCCTTCAATTGGCCATATCTCGACAAGCCTGTCGCCGTCGACAACATGATAGGCATCGTAGAGATTGACCGTCGGATCGCAATGCGGCGCCGTGCAACAGACAACGCTGCCTGCCGGCAAAGACTTGTCGGCCCCACCCAAAATAATCCCGCCCTGTTCGTCGCCGAAGAAAAAGTAATTCGCTCCTTCTGGCGCGCCGGAATGAATGACCGGTGCTCCAGCCTCCGTCGCAAACGATTTCAGGCCCGCATCGGTGGTCACCAGGCCCGGCATATTGGCGCTGATCACCGTCGTCTGCACGAACAGCGCACTCTCAAAGGGCAGCGGCGCCGCATTGGCGATCTTCACCTCGCAATATTGCTTGTCCATGAAAATATAAGAGCCCGCCTGAAGTTCCGTGAACACCAGCGCCTCGGCATCAATGTTGTAAGTCCCGGTCCCGCCACCCGAAACAATGGGGCAGGGGATGCCGTTCGCTATCAGCAGATCGCGCGTCTCACCCAAAAGTTTCAGCGCCGCCAGCGACT
>VFKO01000477.1 GCA_009885515.1 Rhodobiaceae bacterium
TCGCCAGCCTCGACGGTGTCGACGCAGACTTTTTCCAGCGTTTCGCCGAAGTGGCTGACGTCGGGCGTGCCATCCAGCTTGCCACGATGGATGAGGCCGCGCGTCCAGGCGAAGATCGAGGCCATCGAATTCGTCGAGGTCTGTTCGCCCTTTTGCCATTGGCGGTAGTGGCGCGTGACCGTGCCGTGCGCCGCTTCTGATTCCATGATCTGGCCATCGGGCGTGAGCAAGACGCTTGTCATCAGGCCGAGCGAACCAAAGCCTTGCGCCACGGTGTCGGACTGCACGTCGCCGTCGTAGTTCTTGCAGGCCCAGACGAACTTGCCGCTCCACTTGAGCGCCGACGCCACCATGTCGTCGATCAGGCGGTGTTCATAAGTGATCTTCTTACCGTCAAATTGGGTTTTGAATTCCTTGTCGAAGACTTCCTGGAACAAATCCTTGAAGCGGCCATCATAGGCCTTGAGGATCGTGTTCTTGGTCGACAGATACACCGGCCAGCCGCGCTGCAGGCCGTAGTTGAAGCTCGAACGGGCGAAGTTCCTGATCGAGTCATCGAGGTTGTACATCGCCATCGCGACGCCACCGCCGGGGAAGTTGAATACCTCGTGCGTAATCGGTGCGCCGCCGCCTTCGGGCGCGAAGGTGATTGTCAACTTGCCCTTGCCGGGAACGACAAAGTCGGTCGCCTTGTATTGGTCGCCGAAAGCGTGGCGGCCGATGACGATCGGGTCGGTCCAACCGGGCACCAGGCGCGGCACATTGTGGCAGATGATCGGTTCGCGGAAGACTGTGCCGTCCAGGATGTTGCGGATCGTGCCGTTCGGCGACTTCCACATCTTCTTCAGGCCGAACTCTTCCACCCGCGCTTCATCAGGCGTGATCGTGGCGCATTTGATGCCGACGCCATAGCGCTTGATCGCCAGCGCCGCCTCTTCCGTCACCTTGTCTTCTGTCTTGTCGCGGTGTTCGATGCCAAGGTCATAGTATTTGATGTCGATATCAAGGTAGGGAAGGATCAGTTTCTTCTTGATGAGGTCCCAGATAATGCGGGTCATCTCGTCGCCATCCAGATCGACGACGGGGGTCTTCACCTTGATTTTTGTCATGAGCTCTTCTTTCGAATTCGGTACCAGTTGCGGCAGGTGTGTAGCCGCCGTATCCCTGTGAAGCAAGGCCAGGGACCCATTGGAATGACCAAGGACAAGACAGGACCGGTGATCATCCTGTCGCACCCGCAAATGGGTGAGAATATTGGCGCCACCGCACGCGCCATGCTCAATTTTGGCTTGACCGAATTGCGCATCGTCAATCCGCGCGACGGCTGGCCCAACGCCAAGGCCGAAGCCATGGCGGTGGGCGCCATCGCGGTGCTTGAGAGCGCACGCATTTTTGCGACGATGGAGGAGGCCGTCGGCGATCTGGGCCTCGTTTTCGCTACCACCGGCCGCGACCGCCTGATGTCAAAACGAACCGCAACACCAGACGAAGCCATCGCCGAGGTCACAGCTGAGATCGCCCAAAAACAATTATGCGGCATCATGTTCGGTGCTGAACGCATGGGCCTGACCAACGAGGAACTCGTCCTCGCCGATGCCATACTCACCATCCCCACAAACCCGAATTTTGCCTCACTCAATCTGGCCCAGTCCGTCGGCATCGTCGGCTACGAATGGTGGAAGGCAACCCATGACCGGCCGGAATTCAAGGTGCCAGCAAAATACCGCCGCGCCGAACTCGCCAACAAGGAAGACCTGATCGGCTTCTTCGAACATCTCGAAGGCGAACTTGATCGCACCGAGTTTCTCTTCCCGCCCGCCAAGCGCCCAGCCATGGTGCAAAACCTGCGCAACCTCTGGCACCGCGCCGCACTCACCTACCAGGAAGTGCAGACCTTACGCGGCATCATCCGCTCGCTGACTGGCGCCAAGAAGCGGGGTAAGCGGGATGATTAGCCCCGGCCAGAGGCCATCTGGGCCAAACTGATGTCCTGAACTCTCTGAAAACCGGCGGATAACAGCCGCGAAATTCAGGACAAACAGGACGGGGACACTGTCCTAAGAACACTGTCCTGTTTGTCCTGTCTCACTTGTCCTATTCAAGATCACCGCGCAAAATCCCCTTCGGGCCGCAAAGCCTTGGCCAAACACCATATTCACCGTTTCAAGTCGCAGCGCCCGGCAGACATCCCGCCGAACGAAAATACAGCACAAAACCATATCAGAACATATATAGAACATACTTGTGCCGCTGTCAACAGGGCCGCCGGCTCTTTTCGCGTTCGTACGGCCTCTGGGAGCATGGGCATCCAAGGCGGTGAAGGGTATGTCACGCGGAGCCGCAGAGGACGCGGAGAACGACGGACTTTCAGCGCAATTCTCTGCGGCTCCGCGCTTCCGCGTGATTTTTTCACTGCGCCGAATGTGACGACAGGTTATTGGAGTGCCCCCCTCGTGTGAGACACAGAAATGGGAGACAGGTTGCCCGTCGCGGGGTTGCGACAGCTACATTCAAGAGGGTATAGTCCGTGATCTGGCGAAGACGCGAAGGGAACTAACGCGCAGCGCCTGGCGGTTGGGATAGAAGCGTTCCGTAAGGCGATCCGCAGACGGTTTTTTTGAGGTGAGAGAGACGCGAAAGTATGTATGCTGTCACTGAATTTATTGGTCGCAAGCCAGAGAATTCGGGTGTGAACCAGCTGGACGTTCTATAGTCACGGGAGTCAGAGAAATATGTATCATGTCACCTCATTTTTGTTGCGCGGAGATCAAGCGCGAGATGGCGCGGGGCAGGGCGCGTGTGGCAAAAGCAGCGGCATAATTCAACACTGGAACAGGAAACTGACATGAGAACCGGATTTCGCGGCTGGACCGCAAATGTGATGCTGGTGGTGACGCTTGGGCTGGTGGGGTGTGCCACGCCCGATGAGACGCACTACAGTGTCAGCGAGCTTGTCGGGCCGACTGCGTTTCACGGTATTCATGGCATTGCGGTGGCGCCGGATGGCAAGTTGCTGGTGGGCAGCGTGGTTGGGCAGGCGATCTATTCTGTCGATGCCAAGAGCGGGGCATGGTCGGAACTGATCGGGCCGCCCGACGGCATGGCCGACGATATCGCCTTTGCTGCCGACGGGACGATGGCGTGGACGGGATTTCTGACAGGAAAGGTATTCCTGCAGAAGCCAGGTGGCGCGCCCATGGTGGTTGCTACGGGTCTGCCGGGTGCCAATTCACTGGCCTTTACGAAGGACGGACGACTTTACTTCACGCAAGTGTTCCTCGGTGATGCGCTTTATGAGGCTGATGTTACGGGCAAGCAGCCCGCGCGCAAGATTGCCGAGAAGCTTGGCGGGCTGAACGGATTCGAGGTCGGGCGCGACGGGCGCATCTACGGGCCGATCTGGTTCAAGGGCCAGGTTGCGGCGGTTGACCCGCGCAATGGCAAGGTTGAGGTGATCGTTGATGGTTTCAAGATTCCGGCGGCCGCGAATTTTGACTCCAAGGGTAATCTGTGGGCCATCGATACGGCCGAAGGGGCACTCTACAAAATTGACGTGAAGGCCAGAAAGAAAGTGAAAGTGGCGCAGCTTGTGCCTGCGCTCGACAATCTTGCGATAGATGCGCTGGACAACATCTATGTCACCAACATGGCCGATAACGGGATTACGCGGGTTGATGCGGTAACCGGTGCGATGACACAGGTTATCAAAGGCAAGATTTCGGCTGCTGGCGACATTGCGATTGCGCATGATGGCGATGGCACGCTGCATCTGGCTGACATTTTCACCTATCGGCAGGTCAGCACGACAACGGGCGCGGTTGATACGAAATTGCGGATGTACCAGGATGAACTCAGCAATCCATCGGGCATCGGGGTTGGCCCCAGGCATGTGGTGCTGGCCAGTTTCTCGTCCGGCAGTGTGCAAGTCATTGACCGCAAGACCGGCGCCTCGACGGCGATGCTGCATGAGTTCAAGGTTCCAGTCGACGCCGGGGAGACGGTGGACGGGCGGATCCTGGTGCTGGAACAGGGGAGCGGTTCACTGATCGCGCTTGACGATGCCAAGGGCGAAAAGCGCACGGTGATTGCCTCGGGGTTCAACTGGCCGGTGGCGTTTGCGCTCGATGACAAGGGGTTTGCGTTTGTGACCTCAGGTGATGGGACGGTGACGCGCGTGGATGTGACGAGTGGCGCGAAGGTGGTCGTGGCAACCGGGTTGGCCGGGCCTGAAGGTATCGATATTGCACCCGATGGCCAGATCATTGTCGCGGAAGCGGGAGCGAAAAGGCTGAGTTCGGTCGATCCGGCGAGCGGTGCGGTGACGGTGCTGGCGGAGAAATTGCCGATCGGGTTGCCGTCACCGGATGGAACGACGGCGCCGTTCCTGACGACGGGCGTCGCGGTTGGCAGCGATGGCACGATCTATGTGTCGTCGGACCTGACGAACGCGATCCTGAAGGTCCGGGGTGATTAACGTTCCGGATTTACGGGGCGTTCACTTCGACGCTGAATCATGCGATGATAGCGCCATGAGCAGAGAAGAAAAATTGCGCGAGGTGGAGCGTCTCTACCGGCAAGCCTTTGCCGAGTACGGGACGCTGGCGCTGTGGAGCCAGCGGCCGGTGGAGCATCCGACCGAAGGCGACGCTTTGGCGATAACAAATGCATTGCGTGTGCATGGCACGATGAGCGGGCGCCGTCTCGCCGAGCAAATTGAGAATTTGTGCCGTGCCGCTTAGTGCCATCCAGACTACGCTGCTGCAGTTGCTCGCGAACAACAGGAATCCCGAGAGTTACGTTGCGGGGGCGGTTGCACTTGATCGCGAAGGACCACGTTTTTCCGGCGACATTGACATTTTCAATGACGGCGACCAGCGCCTGGTGGCAACGGCTGAGGCTGATGCGGAAACGATCCGTTCTGCAGGATCTGAACTGGTGTGGACATCGACCCGGGGCTCGGGAAAGCGAAGCGCGCTGGTGACCAAGGAAAAAGGAAAAAAGGAAAAAAGGAAAGGGGACAGCATACCTATTTCCCGGCTCTTTCCTTGCGCACTCATAGCAGGTTCGGCTGGTTCTCTGCTGGCGTCTCGGGTTTGCGGCCTGCAGCCCTCCGCGTGACTTCTTCACAACGTCTCCTGCCCGTAACTGAATGTAAGGGCGGGCAAGATGCCCGCGCTCCCAGGTCATGCCCGCCCGCACACGGCGTAGGTCGGAATGCCTCGACATGATACGCTTCGCGCCCTTCGCGCCTTCGCGGTAATAAAAGTTCTTTCTGCCTAAACAGGACCTCACATGATCCGTCACGGCTTCGCTGAAACGAACGAGTTCAAACTCCACTACGCAGCCACCGGTCCCGATGACGGTCACCTGCTGCTGTTTCTGCACGGCTTCCCGGAGTTCTGGTACGCCTGGCGCCATCAACTCGACGCCCTCGGCGACGCCTTCCATTGCGTGGCACCTGATCTTCCCGGCTACAACCTCTCCTCCAAACCGCCCGAGGTCGCCCGCTATCGCACCAGGCGCCTCATCGAAGATGTAGCGGCGTTTGCCGCACAGTTCTCGCGCAAGAAGAAATTCACCTTGGTCGCCCACGATTGGGGCGGCGCGTTGGCTTGGGCGTTTGCAATCAAACACCCCGATCTCATCGACCGCCTCGTCATCATCAACGCGGTTCACCCCGGCGCCTTTCAGCGCGAGATCGCAAAGAACCCGGCACAGGCGGCGGCCTCGCAGTACATCCATGAAATCCGCGCCGAAGGCTCAGAGGCGCGCTACGCCGCCAACGACTACGCGCTGGTCTGGCGTTCACTCGCCAAAACCGCAGAAGCCGGGCACATCACACCGGCAGATCGCGCGCAATTCGTCAAAGCCTGGAGCGAGCCCGGCGCGCTGACCGGCATGTTCAACTGGTATCGCGCGATGCGCATGGACCCGCCGAAGGAAGGTGCGCCGCCACCTGCAGCGGAACTCTACAACGACGAAGCGCTTATGGTGCGCGTGCCGACGCTGGTGATCTGGGGCATGCAAGACACCTCGCTGTTGCCAGGCTGCGTCGAAGGTCTGGAGCGCTGGGTGCCAAACATAGAGTTGCACCGTGTCCCTGATGCAAGCCATTGGATCGTGTACGAGAAGCCACAGTTGATTAACGAAACGTTACGACGCTGGCTTATCCCGGCAGCAAATTAACACATCATTCTTCATAGAAGGTTTCAGGAGTCCCTCTCAAACATTGAATCCACCTCAACAATCATCGATTGCGACGCTCATATCGGATCGCAGCGGATGTTAACACATAGAGATTAAACCCTTCTTACGGTTCACAAGAGACGACTCAGTAAGGGTTAATAAGGGGTGAACAATGGCGGGGAATCTAGCGCTACCGGTACTGAGCTCATCGTCCCGGCGAGCCTTCATGTTCGCCAGCCTCATCGCGCTCCTCATCGCCTTGAGCCAATGGGCGCGATGGGGTGGCTTTATCGAGTGGGACCTGCTCTCCGCAGCCTCCGGCCTCGCCCAGTCAGCACAATTGAGATCAGCGTCGCTCCCATCGGGCGATATATCCAACTTCAATTGCCCCAATCTGACACATGATCCGCAATCACCAATTTTTTCGGATGCCCAGCTCAAAGCCGTGGGTCACGAAATTTGCAATGCCACAACCACAGAATCGCTGTCACAGCGCGGAACAGACGAGCTCGTCGCAAGTGCAGCCCAGGCATCCGCCCGGCGCGCTAACCGCCAGGCCCGCCAGCGCCCGGCCGTAGTCAGCGAAGTGGTCGAGAAATCATCCGCCGCCCAAGGCTTCA
>VFKO01000375.1 GCA_009885515.1 Rhodobiaceae bacterium
GGCTCAATGATCAACCGCCCGCCTTCCTTGCTCAGAATCGCCTCGTTGCCCGGTAACTCGAAGGCGCGCGGAATTCGGATGGCTTGGCTTCGGCCATTTCTGAACAGTTTCGCGCGCCGCTGTGTTCCCATCTCGCCCTCCATGGCATATGCCAGCATATACAACTGGCGATTAAAATTCAACCAACGCCATTTTCCCCAAGGTCCCGGAAAATTCCGCCCCGACACCCTTGCGCCGGGGGGCCCGAGGGGCCACATCTTCCCCGCACTTTCCCTGGGAGGCTCCTGTTACATGTCCGACGTCGTAATCCGCACGCCAATGCAATATCTCGACCGCGCGCTCACCACCTTGCGCGACATGGGCATCGTCCCCGCCAAGGGCGAGGACGCGCCGATTAACGCGCTGTTGCAGAAAATCTCCGACCTCGACGCCGAGCGCATCGCTGTCATCGCCCGCACCCTGAACCAAGCCTCGAACTTCAACGAGATCGTCCGCGACCACGTCTCCGCCATGCAGGTCGGCGACCGTTACCGCCAGATCACCGAGGGCTTCAACTCCATCCGCGACGACGCCAAAGCCATGGTCGATCAGATCACGGACGGCAAGGTCAGCGTCTGGGAGCGCGCCACCAATTCGTGGATGAAACTCACGCGCGGCGACGTCGCCGACCGCTTCGACAAAATTCGCTCGATCTATCTCGGCGTCACCAAGGAAACCAAAAACCAGATCGAGCGCGAGGCGGCGATCCTGGAAGCCTATCGCGATTTCCGCGGCGCCCTGAAGCAGGCCGAAGTCATGGCGCTCGAGGTTTTGAAAAAGGCCGAGTGGAAACTCGACGAAGCCAAAAAGAAACTGAACGAAGCCGCCAACGCCGTCGCCACCTTCTCCGGCGCCGAACCCGCCGAGCGCGCGAAACTCGAACTCATCCGCGATGAAGTCCTGCGCCAAACGCAGGACGAAGACAAACGCTATCAAATCTCGAAAGACCTCTCCGACAATCTGACCATCGGCTACAACACGTCGGAAGTCATCATGGCCCGCCTGATGCAAACGACAAACGCCAAGGAGCGCATCTACGCCCAGGCCGTCAGCTTCTTCTCGACCAACGACACCGTGCTGACCGCGCTCAAAGCCTCATTCACGGGCATGTTCGGCCTCCACGAATCGACCGAAACCCTGAACGCAATGAAAGAAGGCGTCTCCAGATCGATCGAAGTGCTCTCAGAAATCGGCGACAAGGTGCAAGAGGCCGCCGTGCGCGCCGGCTACGGCCCCACCATCCGCGCCGACGCCGTGAAGAAGCTCGTCGACTCGGTCGTGAACTTCCAGGAAAAATCGCAAATCATCATCGATGAAATGCGCAAACTCTCCACCCAGAACTCAGCCGAAATCCGAGACGCCGTCGAAGACGGTAAACGCCGCCTCGCCACGCTGGTGGCTCAGGGAAAAGCGTTTAACCTCTGATGACGAACGCGGCAGTCGCCAAACCGCAAACGCTCGACGAGCTGATGCTGGCCATGGACGTGGTCGACACCATCCGCCATCGCGAGCTCATCGTTGAGCGCGAGCTCGGCCAGGGCGACCGCGATGACGCCCTGCGAACGCGACTGCGCGAAATTTACAAAACGCAAGGCATCGAAGTCTCCGGCGCCGCCATCGATCAGGGCATCAAGGCGCTGAAAGAAAGCCGCTTTGCCTACGCGCCGCCAGCCCCAGGCCTCGCGCGTTCGCTGGCGCTCATCTGGGTCAGCCGCAAGCGGATCGGCAAATGGGCCGCAGCAATCGTGATCGGCACGGCCGCGCTCTGGGGCACGTTTCAGTACGGCTACGTCGTGCCCGCGCGCCAAGCCACAGAAAATGCCCTGATCGAGCTCACACAAACACTGCCCGCCGAACTCCAGGCCGCCTACAACGCCGCCCGCATCGAGGCCCGCGTTGAAGAGGCAATTAAATCCGCTGAATCACTCAAGCGCGACGGCAGTTCCGCAATCGCCGGCAAAAACGCAGACGGTGCGCGCGACGCGATTGCGGCGTTGCAAGCGTTGCGCACGCAACTGATCCAAACCTACCGGCTAATCATCGTATCGCGTCCCGGCGCATCCTCCGGCGTCTGGCGCGTGCCTGACGGCAATTCATCAGCGCGAAATTACTACGCCATCGTCGAAGCCATAGCACCCGGCGGACAGACACTGGAACTGCCGGTCACGAGCGAGGAAACCGGCCGCACGAAAACCGTATTCACCTGGGGGATACGTGTCCCTGAATCGTTCTTCGACGCAATCAAACGTGACAAGCAAGACAATGGCATCATCGAAAAAAACAACATAGGCGAAAAGCACCGCGGCGAACTCAAACCCCGTTTGGTCTTTCCGGCAGAAGGCGGCGCCATCACGTCGTGGGATGAGTAATGTTTGTAACCGGTCGCGAAGCCCTGTCATCCGTTGAAAACGCCATCTCCGACGTGCGCACCAACGAGACCCGCCTGACCCAGGTTTTAGCGTCCTCGACCCAAGAGACCGAGCGCCTGCGCAAAAACCTGACCGGACATTTCCGCGCCCTCGCACTGATCCGTCTCGATGCACTTGTGCGCAACACCGTCGTTGGTGAACTCGATGCGGCCGAGCGCCGCGCCC
>VFKO01000359.1 GCA_009885515.1 Rhodobiaceae bacterium
CCGCAACCGGAGCCTTATCGGCCTGCAGCGGTGCCAGTATATTTTCAAGCAGCAATGCCGCAGCCACGCGCAACCTCGTTCAACCCGATAACCAGGATATCGTCGGCGGTGCCGCCTATTGGGGGGCAAAATACGACGCAAATCGCGGCGATATCGCCGCCGCGGTAAATTTTGCCAAGAGTCTGCGGACGATGGGCGGTGCCAAACAAGCCGTGACACTCCTCAAAGACGTCGTGATGAAGGCTCCCGACAACCCCAAAGTGCTGTCGGAATATGGCAAAGCTTTGACCGCTGTGGGGCGCTCTAAAGACGCCCTCCCATTTTTATCACGCGCCGTACAGTTAAGCGGCAAAGATTGGACAGCCTATTCGGCCTATGGCGTCGCCCTCGATCAGACCGGCGATCACGCCGCCGCGCGCGATCTCTACCAGACCGCTTTGACGATCTCGCCCAATAACCCGGCAATCGAAAGCAACATCGCCATGTCCTATGTTTTGGATGGCCACATTGCTCAAGGCGAAGCGATTATGCGCAAACTCGTCGCCCGCACCGACGCTACCGCACAGATGCGCCAAAACCTCGCGATGGTAGCGACCCTCAAAGGCAACAAGTCCGAAGCTGAAATATTGACGCGTGAAGACCTGACGCCTGCCGACGCCAACAACAACTTGGCCGTTCTGCGCCAGTTCAGCGCCGGCAACGCCAAGCCGCCGGCCAGTACGCCCGCTGTAGTGGCGCCGGCAATTTCGGCACCGTCAAGCGCACCAGCCCCTGTAGCCAAGAAGAAACTGCCATCGCCATTGCCTTTGCCGCAGACGAAAAAATATCAAGGTGTAAAGCCGGCGGCGTCCAGCCAAACGCCTGCCCCGCAACAACAATCGGTGGCTCCAACCAATCTTGTGCCTGCCGCCGCCAAAGCAAAAGCGCCCCGTGCGCCTGCAACAATGGCGCCGATCCCCGATGACGAAATAACGACGCCACCGACTTCCGCAAAAGAAGCGAACAGCTCACCCGTCCCATTGCGTCAATCGTTGGACAGCACCGGCGCCTCATCATCAATCGCGGTCGCAACCGCTGCTCAATAAAACTTGACCCTTCAAATCAAAAAAAGCCGCGTTCTTGCGAACGCGGCTTTTTTTGTGTCATATTTTTATGGCGTTCAGAGTTTCCCGATTTTGATAAAAGCCGGTCCAAGAATGATAACAAATAAGGCCGGTAAGAAAAATACGATCATCGGCACCGTCAACTTCGCAGGCAACGACGCCGCCTTCTTTTCGGCTTCCATCATCCGCATTTCGCGATTCTCAAGCGCCATCACGCGCAACGCGGTGCCCAAGGGCGTACCATAACGCTCGGCTTGAATAAGCGACGTACACACCGCCCGCACACCGGGATGCAAACAGCGCTTGCCCAAATTTTCATAGGCCTGGCGCCGGTCGGGTAAGTATGACAACTCCGCTGTGGTCAGCGCAAATTCTTCCGCTAGTTCAACCGACTGGCTGCCGATCTCCGACGCCACTTTATTAAATCCGGCCTCGACCGACATGCCGGACTCCACACAAATCAATAGCAAGTCCAGTGCGTCGGGAAACGCTTTCATGATCGAGTTCATACGCTTGTCAATGATGTTCTGCACATAGAGGTCGGGCAAATAGAACCCAACAGCCCCCGCGCCAAAAGCGATTCCAATTTTTCCGAACGGCGGAAGACTATACTTCGACATCCAGAACAAATAAACGATCATGCCCGAGAACACGATAAACGGCAGCACGAACCGGAAGAACATAAACGTATAGATCGCCGACTGGCCGCGAAACCCGGCGCGCGCCAGCTTCGCTTTCGAGTTGGCCGACTCCAGAATATCGCGAAGATTGAGCTTCTCAATCGTGGATTTCATAAAGCCGCCAGGCGTCGTGCGCAGCTGGCCTTTTTTCCCAAGCGCCTCACGCTGCATTCGCCGCAACTCTTCCCGCCGAAGCGCCACGCTCTTCAACCGCGCATTCAACCGGTCCCCGGCCAGCAGCGGGTAGGTCAGGGTCACAATTGTCGCAAAAGTGGCGATCGCCGCCATCACGGTAATCACCAGCTCACGGTTGAACAGCAAATCGATATAGCTCATCATGACGCCGCTCTCCCGCTCAGAATTTGAAGTTGATCATTTTCTTCATGACTAAGATGCCGACACCCATCCACGTCACGCTGCATAACAAAAGAAAATTGCCGAACCGCTCCGTGAACAACAACGCGATATAGTCCGGCGTTGTCAGATAAACTAACGTCATCACGATCATCGGCAGCGAGCCGATAATCCCCGCCGACGCCTTCGCCTCCGACGAAAGGGCCTGAATTTTGCCTTGCAGCCGCTTGCGGTCGCGCAAAACACCGGAAAGGTTGCCCAGCGCCTCCGACAAATTACCGCCCGTCTTCTGCTGGATCGTCAAAACGATTTGGAAAAAGTTGACTTCCGCGACAGGCATGCGCTCGTACATGCGCTTTAAGCCGTCTTCCAGCGTCACACCGACTTTCAACCCTTCGACGATGTTTTTGAATTCCGGAGCCACAGGTTCCGAAGATTCGTGCGCAATGATTTTCAGACATTCGTTCAGCGGCAAACCTGATTTAACGCCGCGCACGATGACATCAATCGCGTTCGCAAACTCTTTGAGGAACGATTTCTTGCGGCGTTTAATCGAATACCCCAAAAACCAGCGCGGCAAGCCTGCACCAACCGCAAAACCAATACCCAACGCGATGTACCACTCGTAACCCAAGATAAAAAACAACAGAACTGCTGCCATTCCGAGGCCCGCAGTGATGATAAGGAACTTCTTGGGGTCAATTGCCCAATCCGCCTGCTGAAGCATCGCCGCCAATGTCGGACGGGTGTTCTCGTGAGCTTGTTTGCGCTCGATTTCCTTTAGCGTATCTTGAACTTGACGGCGCCGCTTTGCCGTCGACTCTCCAACTGAATCGGCAGTCTTTCCGGCAACCCTTCCGGTGGTGCCCCGCGACGCCGCAGCAACACGCTTGTTCGCTTTTGCGGCATCACCGCCTGCAGCAATAAAGGCGTAAGCCACGCCTGCAACAGCCAGCGCCGCTGTAAACGCAATACCAATGACAATCAGAGTCGATTGATCCATAGCAGCGCAAAGGAGCCGTTAGGCCCCACCTCCTTATGTGGCAGCCGCCGCTTCGAGTGCGTCGAGCAGCTCTGCCTCACGATTGTAATAACGAGCCCGTTCCCAGAAAGCCGGCCGCGAAATACCGGTCGACATGTGACGCCCTTTCACGCGGCCGGTTTCGTCTTCGCCGGTAATCTCATAGACGAACAGGTCTTGCGTAATGATGACGTCGCCCTCCAGCCCGATCACCTCGGTGATGTGCGTGATGCGCCGCGATCCATCGCGCAAGCGCGCCGCTTGCACGATCACGTCGATGGAACCCACCACCATTTCCCGGATGGTCTTCGATGGCAGGCTATAACCGCCCATTGTGATCATTGATTCGATACGCTGCAAGGCTTCGCGCGGGCTATTGGCGTGCAGCGTTCCCATCGAGCCATCATGTCCCGTATTCATGGCCTGCAGCAGATCGAAGGCTTCCGGTCCGCGCACCTCGCCCACGATGATGCGTTCCGGGCGCATACGCAGACAGTTTTTCACCAGATCGCGCATGGTGATTTCGCCCGTGCCCTCCAGATTGGGCGGCCGCGTTTCCAAGCGCACCACATGCGGTTGCTGAAGTTGAAGCTCTGCGGCGTCTTCGCAGGTGACCACGCGCTCATCGAGGTCGATGAACCCCGTCATACAATTGAGCAGCGTCGTCTTGCCGGAACCCGTACCACCTGAAATCAACACATTGCAGCGCACGTTGCCGATAATGCCGAGCACCGTCGCCCCTTCCGGCGAGATCGAGCCAAAGCGTTGAAGATCGCTCATCTTCAGCTTGTCTTTCTTGAACTTACGAATTGTCAGCGTCGGCCCATCGATGGAGAGCGGCGGCGCGATCACGTTAACGCGGCTGCCGTCGGGCAAGCGCGCGTCGCATATTGGTGAAGACTCATCGACGCGCCGGCCAATCTGGCTCACAATGCGCTGACAGATATTCATCAGCTGCGCATTGTCGCGGAACCGGATGTTCGTCAGCTGCACTTTGCCCGCGACTTCGATGAACACGCGCTCGGCCCCATTGACCATGATGTCGGCGATATCGTCCCGTGCCAGCAAAGGCTCAAGCGGGCCATAACCCAGAACGTCATTGCAAATGTCCTGCAACAGCTGTTCCTGCTCTGCAATCGACATAACGACGTTTTTGATTGAAATGATTTCGTTGACGATATCGCGGATCTCTTCCCGCGCCGACGCCGCATCAAGCTGCGCCAGCTGCGCCAGATCGATCGTATCGATCAGCGCGTTGAAAATCGTCGTTTTGATCTCGTAGTATTGGTCCGACCGGGAATCGACCACAACCGGTGGCGGTGGCGCCTCAGCTCCTTTACCCGCCTGCTTCATGGCAGGTGGCGGCGGTGGCACAACGGGTTTGGCCCGTTCGCGCGGCGCCGTGTCGTTCCCGGATGGTCGCTTTCCGAACATCTCGCGTTAAGCCTTCTTCCGCCTTAGAAAGTCGAAGCTTAGTTTGTGAGAAGCCTTCGCGTCCGCACGAGGCTCCCGCCCGGTCAGACACTGTGCCAACGCGCGGAACCCTTGCGCTGCCCGCGATTGCGGATTGAGCTCTCCTACCGTTTGTCCATTATTGCTGGCCGTAGCAAAGGTCTGCGGATCGAACGGCAGAATAAGCACCGGCTCGGCCCCCATGGCTTCGGCAAAATCCTTGACCGGAATTTCCGGCCGCCGTGGAATGCCCACTTGATTGAGGACAAACTTCAACGGCTTGTCGTTGGGCCGTGCCTGGTTGAGCAGATCATAGATATTCTTGCCATTGCGCAAACTCGCCAGGTCTGGCGTTGCCGTCACAATAATCTCGTCTGCCGTCGTCAAGACTTGCTTCACCCACGGCGTCCACATATGCGGAACATCGACGATCACACAGGGCGCCACATGACGAACCCCGTCGAGCACACTTTCCACCGCTTCGGTGGTAAACTGACCTTCGCGGTCAAGGGCTGCCGCCGAAATGAAAAGATTGAGCCTGCTGCTGTGCTTGATCAGCAGGCGTTCCAGAAGCACATCGTCTAGCCGCTCCGGGCTTGCCAGCGCTTCGGACACGCCTTGCGCGGCATCTTGATTGAAATCCAGCCCCGTTGTGCCGAAGGAGACGTCAAGATCGACAATCGTCGAGGCGATTTGCAGATCTTCCGCAATAGCCCATGCCGTATTATGCGCAACCGTGGACGACCCGGTACCACCCCGAGATCCGAAAAAGGCAAATACCTTCCCGATCGGTGAATGCGTTTGCCCGTGATACAGAGCTGCAAGCGCTTCAATAATTTGCAAGGGATTGAGCGGCGCCACCAAATATTCGCTAATGCCCGCGCGGATCATTTCCCGGTACAAGGAAATATCGTTCGATCCACCGATGACGATGACCTTCGTCCCCGGATCGCAAACATGCGAAAGCTTTTCAAGGTCGGGTAAAATGTCGGGCCCGCGTTCGCGCGTTTCGACCATGATGACATTGGGCGTGGACGAATCCTGGAAATACTCGACCGCGCCAAACATACCGCCCATATGAACGGTGAGATGAGCCTTCGCCAGGCGCCGGTCTTGGCCCGCGCGCTGAATGACATTGCCCGTCTCGGGTGACTCACAAAACGCGTGGATTGAAATGCGCGGAACCGGACGGTCCTGCATCGCGGCGCCAAACGGAGCGTCCTGCTTATCCGGTATTCTGGACTTGCTCATAAATCGAAGCTCCCCAATTCCTTCACAAATTTCTACACATTACTCAACAGTGGCTATCTTGCCGCTATCTTGCTCCGACGACGGCGTCTGGCTCTGGATCCCAGAACGATGCTTCTGCAACACGGTCGCCCTGCGCATCGCATCGGCACTGTCTTGTGGGCGCGGCTCAGTCAGATCTCTCGGATCGGAGACAGCGACGGCAAGATTATGCTGCGTCGAACACCCGAATTCCGGCCACGGCAAATTTCGCGGGTTGAAATTCATATTCTCAGACCAGTCCAACCCACAGTCGGGAGCGCTGGCGGCATAGGTCATAAAACTCAAGGTGATCGGAGCATCACCGTCATTCCCGGCGCCGCGATAAGTCGTAACCCGCACCGATTTTCGGTCGACACCGCTTTCAGCCAGGACCCGGTTGATACGCGCCATCGCACCTTTAGCAGCCCCCTGATTGCCCGTTCCAGCCGGCATTGAAGCGCTCAGAGCACCTTGTCCCCGTGACTTCCACTGTTCTGCAAAAGCCCGTACGCGGTCTTCCTCCCCGCGCAGCACGCCTTGGGTGTCAACTTGAACAACCAGCGTTGCGATCTGAGGTTCGACTCTGATTGGAAATTTCGTTTCAGGGCTCAGCAAGTTCGCGACGCCATTCTCCGCTGGGCTCGCACAACCCGCAGCGGTTGCTGCAATCAGTCCAATACTGGTCAAACGGCAAAGACGGTTCATGACAGTGATCCTAAGCTTCTGGTAATTGCCAAATTCTTGAACATTTCCTCGCGACCTTCTGAAACTGCGTTACTGAAGTGTGAACCCGACAGGCCCTTTGAGCGAGCCGTGCACCGTTTTTCCCTTGCCGTAGACTGCGTTAAGCCGTGACAGCAGAATGGATTCCGCATCGCTCGCGGGAACAAACCCGTCGGTCGGCGAAGCAAATTCATTTAACGAAGCAGGGTCAACCAGATACGGCGTCACGATCACAACCAGCTCCGTTTCACCCGATTGGAAGTCACGGCTTTGAAACAGCGCCCCCAGGATCGGAATATTTTTCAAACCCGGAATACCGTCAATGTTCTGCTTCATGGATTGCTGAAGCAAACCAGCCATCACCATGCTGCCGCCTGAAGGCAGCTCGACGGTCGTCTCCGCCCGCCGTACCCGCAAGCCCGGAATGGTAATGCCGTTGCCACCCTCGCCGCCCGTCGACACGAACGCATTTTCGGACGTTATCTCCGACACTTCAGTCGAAATACGAAGACTGATCCGCCCTTCCGACAGAACGATGGGCGTAAAGCCAAGGCCCACACCAAAAGGTTTGAATTCGATCGTTACATTTCCGTCTCGATCCCGCCCGACAGGCACCGGAAACTCGCCGCCCGCCAAAAACTTTGCCGACTCTCCCGACACCGCCGTCAGGTTCGGTTCCGCCAGCGTGCGGATCATGCCGGTGCGCTCAAGCGCCCTGACCACGGCCTCCACAGAGCTGCCCCCGCTAAGGCTCCCGAACTTAAATTCCTGCGATGTTGAAAGCGCTTGCCCCAGCAATGAAAACGGATTGACGCTGGCAAGACTGATCGGCACGGCTTTTCCGATGTCGAACGCGGCACCTATGTTAGTGCCAAGCTGCTTGGACACACTGCGTTGCATTTCCGCGACGCGCACCCGCAACATCACTTGATCGCCTCCGCGAATGCCCACCCTGTTGACGACGGAATCATTGTTCATCGACTTGCCGGAGTCGGTGACATAGCGCATGGCGATTTGCCGGGCCGCTTCCGCATCGCCGGCGTTGCGCACCGAGCCATTGATCACCACACTGTCGTTGATCGTCT
Organism: Rhodobiaceae bacterium; assembly: GCA_009885515.1. Taxonomy (GTDB): domain Bacteria; phylum Pseudomonadota; class Alphaproteobacteria; order Micropepsales; family Micropepsaceae; genus SZUA-430. Next base: position 7,688 of record VFKO01000359.1, read on the forward strand.
CTACCCGCACATCTGATTCTTTGACGTTGCGCTCGATGATTGTTTTGAGCTCGCCCATATCGCGTTCGACACGAATCTCAAGGTTAAGCAGCTGTTTTCCGCTGGCCGAGAAAAAGAAGGCGTTCGTCGGACCCGTCTTCAATCCAACCAGATAAATCTGGCGAGGCGTGCGCACCACCGCATCGACAACGCCGGGATTGGACACCAGCACATCGCGCGCATCTTCGGGCAACTCGACGATCATGCCTTTGCTGATCGCCAAAGTAACGCGATGCGACTGCGGCCCAGACCCGCCCGGGCGAATGCGAAGCTTCTGAACCGGCTCCGCACCTGACGCCGCTGGTGACACGCCATTGGCAGCCACGGGCAGGACAAGCGCAGCGCTCAACGCCAAAACAATCGCAACACGTAACAATTTCATAGCTTCACCTATTACTCACTGGATGTCGTGGCAGATTTTCCCGGCATTCCGTAGCGCAGGACGGAAATCTCGCCCTCACCTTCGGAATCAAACAGACTTGCGGTCGACTCTTCTGCCGCAGCCGAAGGATCGGTTTTCGTAAGCGCACGCAGCGACAACGACAGATCGCCCATCGCTTCCGCCAAAGCCAATATTTCAGCCGAACGCGCGCTCAATTCGAGTGTTGCGGTCTTGCCTACAATTGTCTTGGCGTCACCTTCTTCTTGGAACATCTGATCAACTGCAAGAACGCGAACGTCTTGCAACACAGTGGTCGCATGATACGAGGGAATGCCCGCGTCATTGCTTCCAAGCTTGCGTGTCAAGATCACATCGACCCGGTCGTTCGGCAGAATGAAACCACCCGCGCCACGTTCCGCGGACACTTTGACGCCAACAGCGCGCGTGCCCGGTGTCAGCGCCGCCGCCATAAACCCGCCCCCGTCTGACTTGATTACATTTTGAGCGGTAATGGGCTGTCCTGCCGTCAATGGCGCCCGCGCCACCGAGCCTTCCGCAGATTGCTCCAACGCCTGAGGCTGAGTGTCTTTGATGACGAAACTGGAATCAACGGCAGATTTCGGCCATCCCATCCACTTCATGTCGGCCGCCGTCATTTTCGTGCCGACTTCGATACCGCGTGCGGCAACCAGGACTTCAGTCAGCTCGACGCTAGGCGCGGCTGAAGCCTCAGTCTGCCCGCCGATCAAGCCGCGCGCCAAGAACGCCGCAATGCCGGCCGCACCGATTGCCCCAACTAGAATGAGGATGCGCGTTAAGTTCATGTCTCAGTACCTCCTGCCCCAGCCCAACTTTGTTTTGCTGCCATTGGTTTTACGTTCGAAGTCTCAAACTATAGTTAATGCAGCCTCAACTGAATGAGGTTGCGAACAATTGCGTTTCCGGAAGCACCGCAAGTCCGCCAAAAGCGATAGCAATGCCGTAAGGAATGACCGAACCGCCCCGGGTAAAACGAAGAAACCAGTCCATCGGCACCCCGAATTTTGCCACCCAGCGCGCACCCAGAAGAATGAACGCAAGGACACCGCCGGCTACAACAACAGTCAGCAGATAAACGCCAACCGACGACATCCCCATATAAAGCGAGACCGCCGCAAAAAATTTCGCATCGCCCCCGCCAATCCAATGAAAGGCAAAAAGCACCATTCCCGCGATAAGCGCGCCTAAGCCGACAGCCGCGTGCACACCGGTATCGCCCAAGCTCAAGCCGGTCGCCAACGCAACGACAGGAAATAGCCCGAACAACACGCCTGACAGCCAATTGGGAATGGTGAGTGTAGCCGCGTCATACACCGCAGCGACGATGATGATGGCGCCGACCACGGTCAGCAGCATTGGCACAAACATGAGTAGCAAACTCCAGTCCGGCAAGGATTAGGAAGTTCAACCTAAGTTCGCGCAGTTACTGCCGACTTAATCCCGTCCCAAAAAAAATGCCAGCGCACGAACCCGTGCACTGGCACTTTCAGATCACAACTCTGACGAGCCCCTCGCGGCGCCCGCCCACCTTTACAGGGCCGTATCAACCGCCGTAAACGTTGAGGTGAGTTTACCACCGACCGCCGTTACGGCGCCGATAATTGCAACAGCAATCAACGCGGCGATCAAGCCGTATTCAATGGCGGTTGCACCAGATTCGTCATTCATAAAGCGAGAAATAAAGCGGCTCATTGAGGCCTCCTTCAAGTGACACCACTACACCAGTTCACCGAGACGAGTTGATCCCGCCTCTTGTAAACATAGGTGATGCTACCCAAGACCGATGAACAGATGATTAATACGACAGGACATAGCCTGAAACTGCTCGATACCTGAAGTTATACTACAGTCATGTTTAAACAAGTGTAACCAAAAAAAGCAAAATCAAATTATTTTACTATAAGACGACTCATTCCGAGAGAGCGAGCGCTCGAGCCGGTTCGCCAATTCAAATACGGTTCAGACATCTTTAATCGCTTTCAGGCACCCTGCCTTCAGGCCTAAGACCAACGAATGCGGAGTATTTTATGCAAGCCCTGCGCGTCACTTTGTTTGCAGTTACGGCACTGGCCGCGGCAACAGTGTCAACTTCAGCCATGGCAGATGGCATGAAGCCTACAACTGCCGCCCATCTAACAGTCCCTTACGATCAGGCGACCGCCATCCACCTCGACCAGCCCGCGAAAACCGTCGTGGTTGGCAACGCCTCGATCGCCGAAGCCTTGCTGGTCAATGACAAGACGATCTATGTCCAAGGCCGCTTGTTCGGCAACACCAACGTCATTGCGCTCGATGCGAACGGAACCGAAATCCTGAACACCCAAATCACCGTCGGCACGGTGAACCTGGCTCAGGTCACGTTGTATCGCGGCAATCAACAACACAATCTGGCCTGCTCGCCCCGTTGTGAACGCACCGTCACGATGGGCGACGCCGACGTTGATATTCACATTAAAAACGGCAGCGGCAAAATGGAAGTCGGCAAAGCCGGCAGCGACCTTTCGACGAAGCCGTAAGCGCACCAATACAACAATCGCTGTCATCCCGTGCGCGATGCGGCACTCTTGTGCCGCTTCGCAGACACGGGACCCACCCGGGGTTCGACGCAAGTAAAAAGCGGCGGCATTTAACCTCGTATGGGCCACGTGTCTGCGGCGCAGCATGAAGGATGCTGCGACGCACGCACGGGGTGACAGAGTTTCTAATAGTGCGTAACTGAGCGAATATTTGTGTGCATGCAGTTGCCTTCGTCATGGCCGGACTCTTGACCCGGCCATCCAGCCGGCTCGCGTCGGCGAGACGAATAGAAGTGCACTCTTCAAGCAGAGCGCCATTCCGTTGCATAGACACGCAACGACTGGGTGGCCGGGTCAAGAGCCCGGCCATGACGAGCATGAGAAGTGTGGACTCGCTGCCAAGCGATAATGAGTGTTCCAATTGAACGAAACGCGCTCTAGATGACATCCCTCGACTACTGGCTTAGCCGCAAGTTCGAGAGATCCTGCGCCATCGCCGTGAATACATTCTCGAGATCCGCAGACGACGGTGACTCGAAATAGACGACGCACACGCCTGCATCAGGTTCTTTGCCCGTTGCGCGTTTTCCTGTAACAGAATGGCATAGACCCGTATCCCCGCCTCTTTGATGCGCGCGCAAACCGCTTCCGTACGAACATCCTGCTCTGTTTCGGCCGTAGCAGCGCTCGTGGTCCCAAGTTGATTGCGGATGAGGTAATTATAGGCAGTGTACTTCGACTGGTGCCACGTGTTGTTGGACTCCACCGTGTTCAACCCGTCAGTCAACAACACCAGCGCCTTCTGCCAATCAGGATTGTCATAGGCCACACCCTCTGTATAGGGCGCGCTTGGTGAAAGTGTCCGCCACCCCCACCCCGCGCCGATCGCCACATGCGTATAGCCGGTAGCGATCATGCCGTTGACATAGGCCTGCAACGCACCCCGGTTGTTGGTCAGCGGCAAAATCTTCTGCATGTTGCAGTCTTTATTGGGTTGGGTCAGGCTCTTTCCTGCATACTTGGAGGACCGCTTCAAACGCGTATCCTGATTGCCTAAAACACCGTCTGAAACATAGGTAGTGTATCCGCTGTAAGCCGAGCCATCCGGTCCATCGAGATCAAAATATGGCACCCATCGCTTGTCAGGCGCTCCGGCACTCGGCGCATCGTCGGTTTCCTCCAATCCTCCAGGCCGCGCCTCGAGGCAGCCGCCCCAGCTTTTGTTGGTCATCGTCGCCAAAACGGCAAACGCGTATTTGTTGTTATCGAAGTTGTGACGGGCAGTACTCGATAGACCTTTGATATCCATCCAGCCATTGTTGAGAAATGTATTGGTGTCCACTTTCACCGTTTGCGAAAATGGCACCAACGACATCTTCAAGTGAGAGGATGCAGCGTTGACACCGAACAGAATGTCGATCAACTTCGACGTCGCAGTCTTTAAGAGTCTGTCCGGAGACTTTAGCCCGGATTGCATAGTTTTCTGAGCATGAGCCGAATTGAAGCGAGGCGCAAGAATGCCAGCGCCCTGCGATTGAGGTTCTCCCAATCTTTGGCGAGCCTTCGGCAGCGATTGATCCATGCGATGGTTCGCTCGACAATCCAGCGTTTGGGCAGGACTACGAAGCCTTTGGCGCGATCCGAGCGCTTGACGATTTCAACGCTGAGATCAGGATGCGTTTTTACCAGGGCGTCTGCGAACAGCGGCCCTTGGTAGGCACTGTCAGCAAAGAGCTTGTTCAGAAACGGATAGGCGCCGAACAAACTCGCCATGACAAGAATGCCGCCATCGCGATCTTGAATATCGGCCGGATGAACGACGGCGTGGAGCAGGAGGCCTAGCGTATCGACAAGAATATGGCGCTTCTTGCCTTTGATCTTCTTGCCCGCATCGTAACCTGGCGGATCGATCGAGGCCCCCCTTTTTCGGCGCTCTTGACGCTTTGGCCGTCGATGATCGCTGCAGTCGGACAGGCGTCGCGCTGCTCTTGTTCCCGGCACTTTTCATAAAGTGCGTGATGGATGACATCCAGCGTGCCATCCCAGGTCCACAGATCAAAATAGTCGTAGATCGTGCTTCTCGGCGGCAAATCCTTTGGGATCGCGCGCCACTGACAACCCGTCGATAGAACGTGCATCAGGCCATTCATCACCTCACGCATGATCACCGTTCGCTTACCTCCACAGGGTTTGCCGGCTGGGATCAATGGTGCAACCAACGCCCATTCGTCGTCACTCAGATCGCTTGGATAGCGCAATTTGCTGCGGTCGTAACGGGCGCGGTTCCTGCTCGTCCACATCGGTGGCCTCCTTCGAATCAAGCCACCACTCTTGAGTCACAAGTGATTCATATGATTCAACAACTCTCCGAACGGACACTTATCTGTGAGCGGACATTTCCAATCCTGAGTTGTGATGGAAGGTTGATGGTTGACGTCCGCCGCTTCGACGGATTCAACATGGTTGCATCTCCGGCAGCGCTGGATGGCAATGGCAACTTGGCCGGCAACACCCAGTTTTGAAGGGGAGCCGCCGGCGACGTCATTGTTTTGCGCGCTTACTATTCCTGGCCCATGTTGACGCCGGTAGCCACCAGCTTTTCGGACATGCCCTCAGGCAGCCGTTTATTGTCGGCCTCGGCCGCATTTCGCAACGAACCCTTCGTCATTGGAAACTGAGGCAGCGTCATGAAATTCTTCCAGAGATTTCACAAATCTGACGACGATGTGTCGGCGATTGAATTTGCCTTCATCCTGCCCCGTGATGGTCATGATGTTTCTGGGCGTTGTCGAAGTATCAAACTACGTTATGGCCGCCCGGCGTGTTGCCAGTGTTGCCTCTACGACTGCCGACCTCGTCGCCCAGGATACCTACATCGGCGACGACGAAATGGACGACGTCATGGGCGCGCTCAACGTGATTCTGGCGCCATTGAGTTCTTCAAACGCCACCTTTGTGATTACCTCGGTCGTGATGGATGCCGATGGCACCAAACGCGTTGCCTGGAGCGATGCGATGCACGCAACGCCCAGAGTCGTTAATTCCGTCGTCTCTGACAATGAATTTCCCGACGATCTGATTACACCATTTCAAGGTGCCATCATGACAGAAATAGAATTTGGCTATGATCCGATATTCGCGGATTTTTTGTCACGCACCGACATTCAAGACACGCTTTGCATGAAACCGCGTCGCTCACTGACCGTTCAACGCGGAAACTGATCGCAAAACTTACGCACTCTTTACTTGTCGCGTTTAGCGTAGCTTCAGACAAACGCAATTGGGCAAGCGCCGCTTGGCGGGAGCAAGAAAAAAGTAATGACCACCGCGCACACGACGCAGTCGACACCAAACCCATCTCCACATTCGGTCGCCGAAGGTCTCTTGACCGAAGCCGGCGAACTTGACGCGCTTCATGTCGGTCTCAAGCGCCATGTTGCTGCATGGGTCGCGGCGCACGAAACTGCCGTCACCAGCCTCGCCGCCATCCTCGGTCGGATGGACTCAATTCTGGAACGCATCGAACGCAATCGCCGTTAACGAATTGTTGTTTCTCTCCACTGTGGCCGCTGTGTCCCTTACACTAGGGTAACGAATCGCAGCATGC